>SKHS01000120.1 GCA_007116835.1 Halomonas sp. | reverse complement strand
GTACGCAGGTGGCGCGCTACGACCTGCTGCCCACACTGATAATCACCGTTCATGGCATTCAGGGCACAGCACAGGGTGAGTTCAGCAATGCGGTCATAATCTTGCAACGCTGAATTCACCGGTTGCGGCAGAAAATCCAACAAACGGTGGTCCCCAAAGGTAGCAAGCCGCATCTCTTCTGGTAGCCCGCCGCGCTCTAGAAACACATCAAACACCCCCTCCATCAGCACATAAGACGCGGTCACTAGCGCATCAGCCCCTCCCTCTTCATCCAGCAGTTGAACGGCAAGGCGGGCGCCTTCGCTACGCTCATAGTGCGTACCGCTAAGCAAAACCGGCTCGATAGAGGTGTCTTGTAATGCTGACTGAAACCCCATCCTCCGCTCGCGACTGATCGACAAGCTTGGCATTGCTTCTAACCACGCGATCCGCCGCGTGCTATCCGTAATGACCGAACGCGTTAGCGTATATGCTGCGTCTTGATCGTTGCTGACGACGCTAGCAAAGCGCTTCGGAGCAAGCCCGCGATCCACTCCCACAACACACCAGCCCTCATCCACTAAATCCGCATAGAAGGCGTCATCTTCGGCGAGGCAACTGGCGGTAATAAGCACCTCACAGCGCTGGGCGCGAAGCGCTAAGGCCAAGGTGCGTTCGCTATCGGCACAGTCATCCGAGCTAACCACCAACAGCTGATAGCCCTTCTCTCTCGCGCCACGCTCTAAGCGTTTGGCGAGCCGCGCATAGCTGATATTTTCAAGGTCGGGCACGATTAAACCAATCAGCCGACTTGCCCCACGACGCAACGCCGCTGCCTGCGGGTCAATGTGATAGCGATGCTGACGCACCACCGCCATGACTTTCTCAATAGTGGCAGTACTAATGCGTCGCCGCTCGGCCTGGCCATTAATTACATAGCTCGCCGTGGTGCGCGATACGCCCGCAAGCCGGGCAATGTCGGCAAGTGTCATGCAATTCTCCCTCTGGTTGCCAGGGTAGTTTATCAGCCGTTTCTCTCCACCCCGACTAAAGTCTAGAAAGACAACCCTTGTGTCTTTAAGTGAATCGATTCAGCATAACAACTAATCACAGATGACACGATTCATCTAGCGAAGCGCGGCGCTTTACGACCAACGTTTAAGCATGATCACGCTGCAGGCATCACCATTGGCTGACAGCGTTTACAGGAGAACCCTATGTTAACTCTCGGCCCAGATGACATCTTGCTCGACCGACATGCGGACGACTGGCAAGCTGCACTCGACATCGCCGCTAAGGCGCTAACGGATGCGGGCTTAGTTGAGGCCGAGTACCGTGATGGCCTGCATGCCCGTGAAGCACAGTCGTCCACGTATCTTGGTAACGCGATTGCTATTCCGCACGGTACGCCGGCAAGTCGCCAGCACGTCAAACATACCGGCGTGCGGGTCCTACAGTTTCCCAAAGGCGTTCAGTGGCATGACGGCCAGACAGTGCATGTTTTGGTGACTATCGCTGCGCAAAATGACGAACATCTGGATATTCTGCGCCAGCTAACCCATGTCTTAGACCGCGACGGCGTCACCAGCCAGCTCGCCAGCGCCAGCTCGGCTGTCGAGGTAGCGCGTTTACTTTCCAAGCCGCCGCTTGAGCCGCGCCTGGATGCCGATACGCTGTGCATTAACTTTCCTGCTCGTGACCCTCAAGAGCTCGCCTTGGCCGCTGCCGCACGGCTTCGTCAAAGTGGCTGTGTTGATAACGCTTTTATTAGTGCCATCGCCAGCGCTTCCCCCCAATGGCTAGGCAAAGGATATTGGTTGGCAAGCCACGCACAAGGAGTGACACAACCCGCACTAGGCGTTGCCACGCCAGCCGATCCTCAACTTGAGCATAGCGGCCATCCCGTCCATGTACTGTTCTGCTTAGCAGCCAGCGGCGATGCCCACCGCCCACTGCTGGAACAGCTATTAGCCGTGTTGGAGAACGGCGAAAGTGACAGTTTGATGGGCAAAAGCAGCGCACAGCTGCTGGCCACGTTGGCAGGTGAAACCGCCAGCACCCAGACTCGCCGTGTGCGCGTCTTGAACCCCCATGGCCTGCACGCCCGTCCGGCAAAACAGCTGGTACAGGTCGCCCGCGCGCAATCAATGCCGATTAACGTACGCCTTGAAGAAGGCAGTGCCACCACGGTGTCTGCCGCCAGCCTGACCAAAGTGATTGGCTTAGGAGCACGGCGTGGCCAGTGGCTGATCCTTTCTGCCGAAGGCGACCAGGCAAGTGCTGCGCTAGGCGCCGTAGCCGCCGCCGTTGAAGACGGTCTAGGTGAGAAAGTAACACCGTTCGACGGCGGTTTTGATACCAAGTCAGTGACTAACACGAGCAAGCCCGTCGAACCATTAGCCACCGACGTCCCACACACAGGCGTCGCCGCCTCGCCAGGCTTAGCCATTGCACCGGTGTTTGTCATTCGCCCAATGCAGTTCGACTACGCTGAACACGCCAACGACCCCGAGCACGAAATTAACCGCCTGAAAGCGGCATTAGAAGAAGGTGCAGCACAACTTCAAACACTGGTGCACAACGCCCCTGGCGGCGAAGTG
>SKHS01000007.1 GCA_007116835.1 Halomonas sp. | reverse complement strand
TATCGCGTAACTTAGAAACGCTGTTGGTGTTTCGCGCTTTGCAGGGCTTGGGGGCGGCGGCCACGCTGTCCATTGGGCCATCGCTGTATCGCGCAATTTTCCCGTCACGCTTACTGGGCAGCGCGTTAGGGCTCAGCGCGCTAGTGGTAGCCGGTGGCTACGCGGCAGGCCCAACGTTGAGCGGCGTCATTCTCTCGTTTGCCGACTGGCCTTGGTTGTTCGCGCTCAATGTCCCGCTTGGCGTGTGTTCGCTGTGGCTTGCGAGTCGCGCGCTGCCGCGAGATAAACCACGCCAAGGCAGCTTTGATGTGCTGGGGGCGTTGCTGTCTATGCTGATGCTGGCAAGCTTCTTCCTTGCTATGGATGCGGTAGGTCATGCCGCGCCGCTGTGGCAAAGCGCTGGCTGGGCACTGCTGGCGGTGACCGCTTGTACGCTGTTTATTCAACGTCAGCGTCGAGCGCCTTATCCACTGTTGCCTCTCAGCGTGTTTGCGGAAAAGCGCTTTACGTTGGCCGTTTCAGCCTCGGGTTTGGCCTTTATTGGCCAAGGGTTAACGTTTGTTGCACTATCATTTTTTTACCAGGAGCAGATGGGGTTTTCACCGCTGGAAACGGCGTGGCTGTTCACCCCTTGGCCGCTCGCGATTATGGTGGTTGGCCCCTTGGCGGGCCGCTTGGCTGATCGGGTTAACCCTAGTTTGCTTTCAAGCGCAGGCTTGGTGCTGCTCATTATTGGTTTAATTGCGCTGGCGCTAGTGGATGAAACCACAGGCGTTGCCGGCAGTCTGTGGCGCACCGCTTTATGTGGCATTGGGTTTGGTCTGTTTCAGCCACCGAATAACCGCGAAATGATGGGTAGCTTGCCGCCTGAGCGTAGCGCCAATGTGTCTGGTGTGATGAGCACCACTCGTACCGTTGGCCAATCGTTTGGCGTGGCATTGGTAGGGGCGGCATTGGCGCTGGGTTCGCCTGTCCAGGTAACCCTATGGCTTGGGGCGGGCACCACCCTGCTGGCACTGTGTGCGAGCCTTGCGCGAGTGACCTTGGCACAGCAGGCCCTCGTTGAGCGGCGGGCATCGTCTGTTGGCAAGTAAGGGCGTACAATAGAATAACGGTTGATTGAAGGAGAGCACCCATGGCGATGCAGACACAAATAGAGCAGAAGTTAGCGGCGCTGGCGCCCGACGTGCTGCACGTAGAAAACGAAAGCCACATGCATAATGTGCCAGCTAACGCTGAGACACATTTTAAAGTGACTCTGGTGAGCGACAGCTTTGACGGCATCATGCCCGTCAAGCGCCACCAGCAGATTTACACGCTGCTTGCCGATGAGCTGTCTGGCCCAGTGCATGCGCTGGCGCTGCACCTTTACACCCCGCAAGAGTGGCAGGTGCGTGGCGGTGAACGCCCCGACTCGCCTAACTGCCGTGGCGGCGGCCAGTGACACCAGAGGTTATCCGGCGGCACTATCTGGCGGCTATGGGCATCACTGCCTGGGCGTCAAGGTATCAGTTGCCCAACGCCCTCCCAACAGAAGCCTGTGAGTGGGAGGAGGCACCTGCATCAACGCCACCCAGAGAGCGCTTGCATGCACTGTTAGATGATGCACCGGCCCCTCGCCCGCGTAGCCAAGCACCTGCTGCTGAGCCAACCTCAGCGCGAGTCTCAGAAACACCGGCGGGTACAGCGTTGCCGTCGGCGGTGCGTGCGCTACTTGGTCAGCCGCCTGTCGCTGACAGTAAGCCCGTTGATGCGCCAGTGGTTGCCGCGCCGCAACAACAGTCTGCTAGTGCAGCTGAACCGCTGACCTTCACGCTTTCCTGCGTCTGTTTTGGTGGACGTTGGCTGAGCGTCAGCGAAGGTGAAATGGCACCAGTTGAGCAACAGTTGCTAGCCAATATGCTCCGGGCGGCGGGGGTGTTAAGCGCTGAGATGCCAGCGGTGGCGTACTTTAAGTGGCCGCCGATGGCCAATGCGTTTACGCCGGAAGAACCGTTGGAAGAAGCGCAACAAGGCGTTGCCGCCTTTATCGCGGGCGCGGCAGGCAGGCAAGGGTGGCAGTTGGAACGTCTGCTATGGTGGGGTGCTGACGAATTACCCGACGATTCACCCTTGGCGCGGGTTATGGCGGTTAGCCAGCAGCACAGCCAAACGCTGTCGCTGCCCGTATGGCAAGGTCCTGCTCTGAAAGCACTTGCCCACAAGGCGAGCGCCAAACGCGAGCTGTGGCCAGCGCTGATGGCCCTGGGTGAGCAGTGGCGTGCCGGCCAGGAATCCCGCGAGTGATCAGTCAGCTGAACATGGCTCACTGCGTTGAACTACACGCGTTAGAGGCACAGGCTAGCAGTGGCGTAAGCCCACAGCATCTCAGTGATGCCCTGAATGACGTCCAAGTACAGGTGATTGGCCATTGGCACCAAGCAGCCCTGATTGGCTATGCCATCGTGGCGCGCCTGCCCTTTGAGGCAGAACTTCAAGCGATCGGGGTGTTACCCAGAAACCAAGGGCAGGGAGTAGGTGCAGCGCTGCTTGGTGAGGTCATTGCCTGCGCGCAGCGGTGGAAAAGTGAGCGGCTGCTGTTGGAAGTGCGTGTCACCAATCAGCGTGCGATACGGCTTTATCAACATTATGGATTTCATGAAGATGGCCGTCGGCGAGGTTACTACCCGCCGGCTGCGCAGGGCGCAGCCGAGCGGGAAGATGCGCTATTAATGTCGCGCTTGCTTTAAGACGCGTTGACGTCATCCATGCCTTCAAACTTGCTAAGCACGCCCTGTAAGCGACGCTCCCACTCTTCCCGCTCCTGAGAGAGCTTCGCGTTTTCGTCACGCAGCTCCTCGTTTTCCAGCTTCAGCAATTCCAGTGCTTCAACGGTGTGAGTAATTTTCTGTTCCAGCTGGTTAAATAACTCAAGACTCATGCCTACCTCCAGTCATGTCGACAAGCACACTGCCTGTCATAATGGGGACAAAATCGTAAATCAGTTGGGCGAGCGTAACGCCGCTGCAAGATGGCGGCAAGCGCAGTTTACACGGGTTCACGAAGATAGAGCCGAGCGGCACTTTCGCCTGCCTGAGTTTCTCGGTAAAGCTGCCAGTTGTTAGGCACTGGATAAGCAAGCGAGCTTTCCGTTTCCACGTAGATCATGGCATCGTCTGTCAGCCATCCGCCGTTTTCTAATGCGCAGCAGCAAGCGCTGGCCAGCCCCTGGTGAAATGGTGGGTCAATAAAGACCAAGTCGACGGGATGGCTAGGTTGATCAAGGAATGTCAGTGCATCGGAGGAAACTACCCGGCCATTGCGGGCGCCGAGGGTGATGATGTTTTCGCTAATCAGTGCGGCTACCTGGGTATCACGCTCGACAAACGTAACGTGGTTAGCGCCACGGGAGAGTGACTCAAGGCCGAGTGCCCCTGTGCCCGCAAAAAGATCAATTACCTGCTTGCCAAATAGGTGTTGACCTAGCCAGTTGAACAGCGTTTCACGCACCCGGTCGGGGGTTGGTCTGAGCCCTGGGCGGTCAAGCACGGGCAGCTGGCGGCGGCGATAATCGCCGCCGATAATACGTAGCTTACCCGAAGGCTTGGCAGATCCACGCCGAGCCACCGAAGGGTGAGAAGTAGAAGAGCGAGAGGAGCGTTGTCGTTTCATAGCGCGGATTGTAGCGGGCTACTTATCCAAAGTCTTGGTCTGCGATGGTAGGATAATCGCAATGTTCACCTATTTAGTCGGATGACACCTATGTTCGGTTTTTTCAAACGTAAGAAAAAGCACGACTCCCAGCAGGAGCAGCAAGATCAGCAGGCGCTTTCGCAAGAGGCGCATGACGACGTTGAGGTTACCAAAGGGCCCGCGCTAGAGCATAAAACAGAGCAGGCCGCGCCACATGAAGAGGCCGCTGGGGCAGACACCCCCGCTGTTGACAGCACCACACCTGTCGAAGAGCAGGCGAAAAAAATGCCGGCCAGCGAACCCGAGCGAGAGTCAGAGGTAGAGACTGTTTCAGAACCAGAACCAGAACCAGAACCAGAACCAGAACCAGAACCAGAACCAGAACCAGAACCAGAACCAGAACCAGAACCAGAACCAGAACCAGAACCAGAACCAGAACCAGAGCCAGAGCCAGAGCCAGAGCCAGAGCCTAAACCTGCCCTCCAAGAGAAGCCTGTGGCAGAAGGAAAAGGGGAAAAGAAGGGCTGGTTTGCGCGTATTAAGTCAGGGCTGGGCAAAACTCGCGCCAATCTAACCGATGGTATTGCTGATCTGTTTTTGGGTAAAAAGCAGATCGACGATGAGCTGCTGGAAGACCTAGAGACCCAGCTGCTTATGGCAGATGTGGGTATTGAAGCCACTAGCGAGATCATTGAGCGTCTTGAGGCGCGGGTGTCGCGTAAAGAGTTAAATAACCCACAAGCACTTTATCGTGGCTTGCAGGAGGAGCTGGCGGCAATGCTTTCGCCGGTAGCGACCCCCTTAGATTTTAACAAAGGCAGCGACGGCCCCTTTGTTATTTTGGTAGTGGGGGTTAATGGGGTAGGCAAAACCACCACCATCGGCAAGCTGACCCAGCGTTTCCAGCGGGAAGGCAAGAGCGTCATGCTCGCCGCCGGTGATACTTTCCGCGCAGCAGCGGTGGAGCAGCTCAAGGTGTGGGGCGAGCGAAACAGCGTGCCGGTAATTGCGCAGCACACTGGTGCTGACAGCGCTTCGGTTATTTACGACGCGGTGGCGGCTGCCAAATCACGTGGGGTAGACGTGCTGATTGCTGACACCGCCGGGCGGTTGCACAACAAGAGCCACCTGATGGAAGAGCTGAAAAAAGTTCACCGCGTCATGCAAAAGCTGGATAGCACCGCCCCCCATGAGGTGATGCTAGTGCTAGATGCGGGTACTGGACAGAATGCTATTTCCCAAGCCAGCACATTTAATGACGCCGTTCCGGTGAGCGGTATTACCCTGACCAAACTGGATGGCACGGCGAAGGGCGGGATTATTTTCGCGTTAGCAAAGCAGCTAAACATACCCATTCGATTTATTGGTGTGGGCGAGGGGCTTGATGATTTACGCCCTTTCAATGCCGATGACTTTGTCAACGCGCTGTTTGACCAGCAAGGGGATAATGACCGCGCATGATCGCTTTTGAACATGTGGGTAAGCGCTATGGAGGGCGCTTTGAAGCGTTGGCACACCTGAATTTTCGCGTTGCAAGAGGCGAAATGGTGTTCCTGACGGGGCATTCCGGGGCTGGTAAAAGTTCGCTGCTGCGACTGATTATGCGTCTCGAAAAGCCTAGCCGTGGCCGGGTGGTCGTGGCTGGTCACGATATTGCCCAGCTCCACGCCAGCCAAGTGCCATTCTACCGTCGGCAAATTGGCGTCGTGTTTCAAGACCACCAGCTGTTGTTTGATCGCAGCGTATTCCGTAACGTATCTTTGCCGCTTGAAATCCAGGGGTTAGAGCCCCGCGAAGCGGCACGGCGGGTGCGCGCGGCGCTCGATAAAGTAGGCCTTTTATACCGTGAAAAAGCCCTTCCTATGGAGCTTTCCGGCGGTGAGCAGCAGCGGGTGGGGATTGCTCGTGCGGTGGTCAATAAGCCAGCGCTGCTGCTGGCTGATGAGCCTACCGGAAACCTAGACCCGCAACTGTCTGCCGATATTATGGCGCTATTTGAAGACTTTAACCGTATTGGCACCACGGTAATGATTGCCAGTCATGACTTAGCGCTTATTGCTCGGCTGCGTCACCGTATTTTGCGCCTGCGCGATGGCCGCCTAGTGGCGGATGAGAGAGCCGTATGAAGCGTGCTGCCACCCCCCGACCTACGGGTGCTGCCCCTAGCAAGCGTCACGCTGCTAAAGTGCCCGCTGAGCCACCTGCCGCGCGTTCCGGCGCACGGTCACAGCAAACGCGCTTTAGCAGTCGTCTACGGGCCTGGGGGCGTCATCATCGTGCCATGGCACTGGACAGCCTTTATCGCCTGATACGCCATCCTATGGGCAATTTGCTCACCATGCTGGCCATTGCCATTGCGTTAGTCTTGCCAGCGGCGCTTTGGTTAACGCTGGATAGCGCTAAGCTGTTGGATGCGGAGCTGGATGAGAGTGCGACGCTGACGATTTACCTGGAATTGTCCGTTGATGCCTCCCAGGCAACGCGCATCGAGGAGGCTGTCGTTGCCGATGAAGACGTGGCGCAAACACGTTTGATCACGCCTGAGCAGGGAATGGCAGAATTTCAGCAGTCGCTGGGGTTAGACGACACGCTGGCGGGTTTGGAAGATAACCCGCTACCTACCAGCATCGTTATTTACCCGCAAAGCGTTGAGCCTACCGCCATCAAGCAGCTTGCTGTGCGCCTTGAAACCTTCTCAGGCGTTGACGAAGTACGGGTAGACTTAGCTTGGGTCGAGCGCCTGCGCCATTTGGCGGATCTGGGGCGGCGTGTTGCTCTTGCACTCGGTGTACTGTTTGGGTTTGGCGTCCTGCTCGTGGTGGGAAACACGATACGTCTGGCCGTTGAGAGTCGGCGGCGAGAAATTGAAGTGGTGATGCTGATTGGCGCAACCCATGCGTTTGTTCGCAGACCCTTCCTATACAGCGGAGCTTGGTACGGCGTGGGCGGCGGTCTTTTGGCGTTAGGGTTGTTGGGGCTTGGCAATCACTGGTTGGCGATGCCTGTGGCAGCGCTTGCGGCAAGCTATGGGGCAAACTTCGTATTGCCGCAGTTGGACGTGACAGGCTCTACAATTCTGCTATCTTGCAGTACACTATTGGGCTGGCTAGGAGCGTGGTTGGCTGTCACACGCCACCTCGCTAGTATACGTCCACGTTAGTTATGTTGGTTATGTGGTCAGTAACGGGGATTTCCACCCCATTTTTGTGTCTTATGCAGTGAATGCATCGGTCATATGAACCTTACGCCTAGGCTAAGGTCTTAGAGTTAACAGATGATGGTTGAGGCACTCACTTCAATACATCAACCATGATAGGTTTTAAGGGAGACCACCTGCACATGAGCACTAGTCTTCTACCGGTGGGTCAGCTTTCGCCAGGTCACGATCTGGGTGGCTATATTCGAGCGGTTAATGGCATACCCGTACTGAGCGTTGATGAAGAGCGCGAGCTTGCTTTTCGCCTTTATGATGAAAGTGATTTAGAAGCTGCACGGCGTTTGGTGCTTTCGCACTTACGTTTCGTTGTGCATATTGCTCGCAGTTATTCAGGTTATGGCCTGCCTCAGGCTGACTTAATTCAGGAAGGTAACGTTGGCCTGATGAAGGCCGTTAAGCGCTTCGACCCCAATCAGGGCGTTCGTTTGGTGTCGTTTGCCGTACACTGGATCAAAGCTGAAATCCACGAGTTTGTACTGCGCAACTGGCGGATTGTTAAAATCGCCACCACAAAGGCTCAGCGCAAGCTGTTCTTCAATTTGCGTAGCGCAAAAAAACGTTTAGCCTGGCTGAATAATGATGAGGTCAATGCGATTGCAAAAGACCTCGATGTGAAGCCAGAAATAGTGCGTGATATGGAAGGACGTTTGTCGGCTTATGATGCGGGTTTTGACGCATCACCGAGTGACGACGAAGAGAGCACCTATCAAGCACCGGCGTATTTTTTAGACGATGCTTCTGCTGACCCAGCAACACAGTTGGAAGATAGCGACTTTGAAGAAGATTCAACGCGCCGTTTACAGCTCGCTTTGAAAGGGCTTGATGAGCGCTCGCGGGATATTTTACAGCGCCGTTGGCTCACCGATAATAAAGCGACGCTACACGACTTAGCCGATGTGTACGGCGTCAGCGCTGAACGTATTCGTCAGCTTGAAAAAAACGCGATGAAAAAACTGCGCCAAAAAATGGGTGACGCTATCGCCGCTTAATTAAGCGCGCATATCGCACAGATAGTAAGCACGCACAATAAACGCCCCAAAGGCATCGCCTTTGGGGCGTTTTTCGTGGGTAATTGCGCGGCCGATAGCTTGGCGCTTACTAAGCTGGTTGCACGACTTCTCGTAACAGCTGGCTAGATAGAAACACCCACTGGTCTTCC
Source organism: Halomonas sp. (assembly GCA_007116835.1). Taxonomy (GTDB): domain Bacteria; phylum Pseudomonadota; class Gammaproteobacteria; order Pseudomonadales; family Halomonadaceae; genus Vreelandella. The sequence goes on along the minus strand of SKHS01000007.1, from coordinate 1,810 downwards.
CAAAACTCTGTTGGTAAGCGCTTGAAATCACTGCGAACATACTGAGAAATACGCCCTTCTGCCTGGGCTATTAACAGGTTGGCTGCGGCTGACGCAGGGATGCTGGTGCGCAAGCCTTCACGCAGTTCAGCTTCCCGCAGCACTTGCTTTAACTGTATTTCCAGGCGCTCGAACAGCTGGTGTACCCGCTGGCGCAGGCGCGCCGTTTCACCGGTCAGAACATCGCCGCCCAAGACCCTGGCAAGCCCAGGGTTTTTCTCGGCAAAGCCCAGCAACAGAGCTAAGATCGTGCTGCAGCGAGATGTTGCATCAGGGATATCTTCCAGGATGCGGGTAATGCGCGCAAAAATACTTTCTTCAATAAAGTCGATCAGCCCTTCAAACATGCGCGCTTTGCTGGGGAAGTGGCGATATAGCGCCGCTTCTGAAACGCCCACTTGGCGAGCGAGTGCGGCAGTCGTTATACGCTTGCCGCTGTCCTCTTCCAGCATAATGGCTAGGGCTTGCAGAATTTGCTCGCGGCGGCGAGGTTTTTGTTCGTCACTCATGACGCTCCCTCCGTCGCGATCAACCCGCATCAGTGATCAGAGTGCCTACCCCAGCATTGGTGAAAATTTCCAGTAGTACGGCATGGGGCACGCGGCCATCAATGATATGGGCACTATTAACGCCACCTTTTACAGCGTCTAGCGCGCAGCGTATTTTTGGCAGCATGCCGCCGTAAATGGTGCCATCGGCGATTAGGCTATCAACTTGAGCGGTGGAAAGACCGGTCAGGACTTCCCCTTCACTATTCATTAAGCCTGCAACGTTGGTTAACAGCATCAGCTTTTCGGCATTCAGCGCTTCGGCAAGTTTGCCTGCCACCAGATCGGCGTTGATGTTGTAGCTGTTACCTTCGCCGTCAACGCCGATAGGCGCAATGACCGGAATAAAGTCACGGGCAGCGAGCATCTCGATAAGGTCGGTGGAGATGGACTCCACTTCACCCACGTGCCCGATATCGATGATTTCCGGTGCGGTCATCTCAGGGCTTTGGTGCTCTACTTTTAACTGGCGGGCGCGAATTTGTGCGCCATCTTTTCCGGTTAAGCCAATTGCTTTGCCGCCACTTTGGTTGATCAGGTTAACAATGCTTTTATTGACCAAGCCTCCCAGCACCATCTCCACAACGTCCATGGTTTGGGAGTCGGTCACACGCATGCCGTTCACAAAGCGCGATTCGATATTCAGTTTTTCCAGCAGACTACCAATTTGTGGCCCACCGCCGTGTACCACAACTGGGTTTATACCGACCTCTTTCATTAGCACGATGTTGCGTGCGAATGAATCGATCAAGGTGTCTTCGGTCATGGCGTTGCCGCCATATTTCACGACAACCGTTTTGCCCGAAAATTGCTGGATGTAGGGGAGGGCTTCTGACAATACCTCCACAACGACTTGGGGGTCGCGGCTAGTTGAACTCATGACGTTGTCCCTTTTGCTTTTTTCCGTCGCTACTGACTGTTATCGCGCCCGTTATCACAGCGCGAGCATTGGCTTTTCCATGCGGCGTATTGTCTTGCGTTTTTATCTGCCGTTTTTTATGCCGCGTTCATCTTGCTGTTTATACCCCTTGTTATGCATGTTTATCCTGTTGAGGTGTCAGGGATGGTCAGTGCCGGTGAAATGTCGGCCAACGCGTTGGCAAAACGCTCTTTTATACGTTTTAGGGCTGCCATATCACTACCCTCAAACCTCAGCACTAATGCAGGTGTGGTGTTAGAGGCCCGGCAAAGTCCCCAGCCATCGCTATAGTCCACGCGAATGC
>SKHS01000184.1 GCA_007116835.1 Halomonas sp. | reverse complement strand
TCCCACTTCCAACGATGTAGCGGCACGGGCTTGGTGTGGCGTGCTTTAGCGCTAGCCATGTTGTGAACTACTCCTTGCTGACGCGGTTAACTTCTTCCAAGCTGGTACTCCCATCAAGTACGCGGCTAAGACAGCGCTGATAAAGGCTTGCGTAGCCCTCGCTGCGTGCCTGTTGCTCTATCGCTAGCGCATCACCATCGCGCATGATTAATTGACGCATGGCATCGGTAATTGGTACCACTTCATAGATACCAATACGCCCTTTGTAGCCTTGGGTGCATTGCTTGCAGCCGACGGCGCTATAAATCGTGCCGTCGCGGATATCTTGTGGGCTAAAGCCCGCTTTACGCAGTGCTTCGGTAGGGATATTCGCGGGGGTTTTACATAGGCGGCACAGTTTACGCGCCAAGCGTTGGGCAATAATTAAGCTGACTGAGCTGGCGATGTTGTAAGAAGCAATGCCCATATTCGCAAGCCGAGTTAGCGTTTCTGCCACTGAATTAGTATGTACCGTAGACAGCACCAAATGGCCGGTTTGAGCTGCCTTGACGGCAATATCGGCGGTTTCCAGGTCTCGAGTTTCACCCACCATGACGACATCGGGGTCCTGGCGTAAAAAAGCGCGCAGGGCGCTAGCAAAGTTTAGGCCGATTTTAGGCAGAACGTTGACTTGGTTAATGCCAGATACTTTTATTTCTACGGGATCTTCGGCTGTGCAAATATTGCGCTCAATTTGGTTGAGTAGATTAATACCCGTATAAAGGGTAACCGTTTTACCGCTACCGGTAGGCCCGGTAACCAAAATCATCCCTTGGGGCTTGCTGAGTGCCTGCTCATAGGCTGCTTGCTGTTCAGGACTGAGGCCTAGCAGCTCAATATCCAGCTGAACTGAGGCTGGGTCCAAAAGGCGTAGCACCACTTTTTCGCCAAAGACGGTGGGCAGTGAGTTCACGCGAAAATCAATGGATCGGGTTGGTGATATAGGCAGTTTAATAGCACCATCCTGAGGCAGGCGTCGTTCAGAGATATCCAGCCGAGACATGATTTTCAAGCGGGCTGCAATGCGGTGACGAAGTGCAAAGGGTGGTCGGGCAATCTCAATCAATATGCCGTCGATACGAAAGCGTACGCGGTACTGGGTTTCGTAAGGCTCAAAATGGATATCGGATGCGCCGCGGCTGATAGCATCGAGCAATATTTTGTTAACGAATTTAACAACGGGGGCGTCTTCGCTGTCGTTAACTGCTTTATCAAACGTCGCTTCCTCTTCGTCTAACTGGGCCATGTTCAGGGCGCTAATGGCATCGTCAATATGCTCTAATTCATCCAGCATACTGGGTTCATTTTGTGTCAAGTACTGAGTTAAAGCGTTCTTTAACTGGTCTGCAGGTGCCAGTACTCCCTCGACGCTGAATCCGGTGGCAAACTGCAGCTCGCTAAGCTGAACCAAACTTGTGGGGTAAGCAACTGCCACGGTAAGCCGGTGGCCATGGCGCGCTAAGGGAAGTGCCTCCAGACGTTCTAATAGTGCTATTGGGTAGTCGTTGGCTGGGGGCAGGTAATCGATCCGTATGGCATCCAGGTCAATGACGGGTAAGCCATACTCCCAGGCGGCTGCCAGCGCTGCTGCGTGAGGGGCGACTATCCCGTTATTCACGACATACTGTAACAGCGGCACGGCAAGCGCTGCGGCGCTTCTTTCTGCTTCGCTTGCTTGTGTGACTGTTAGCAAGCCGTGCCTCACCATCCGCATAGCCATGCCGTGCTGGCGATAAGATAAGTCCGCCAGGTTCTGTGTAGGCTTTGGAGCAACGTTGCTCATCATATCACCATTAGTAGTCGTCAATTTTTATTTAGCATAGTTAAAATATTAACTTGTATTTAATACTCAACGGTAATAAGACGATTTAATTATATGCAAATTTAACGGCTGTGCTATTAATGGTGAGAGGTGTTTGGCGGTGATTAAGAAGCTTTTGACAAAATTTAACAATATGTTTTTCGAGAAGACGTAGTTTGCATTTAAACAGAAAAGGCGTTGAGTATGAATGTTAATAAAAATGACAATGTCCGTCAGTCAAAACAACGCGGTTTTACACTGATTGAGCTGTTGATTGTAGTGGCTATTATAGGTGTGCTTGCCGCAATTGGCGTACCGCAATACGGTAACTACTTGGACCGATCTTCCCTAAGTGCTTGCCAAGCTGAGCTTTCTTCCTTCCGTAATGCTGTGATGGCAGAAGCCGCATTGAGTAACGAAGATATACAAACGCTGGTGGAGGACCTATCATTCGATTTTCAGGCGTGCAGTGTTAGTGGTAACACGATAACTAAAGTGGCCATTGCTAGCGCTTTTATCGAAAATGAAGACCTTGCCAACATACCCACTGAGCGTAATAGCGCAGGCACAATCAGTATTGTGTCTGGGCAGATTAAAAGAGATGGTGCAGATAGTTAGGTTTAAGGTTATGCCTGTGTAAATACCTTGCAGGTTGCACACTTAGCCTGCCTTTTAAGCTTCTGGTAGGTAGTCAGCGTGTTGGCACCCACGTTTTAGTCTTAGCGATTCATTCCTTTATTGCGCTCTTGGCTGTACGT
>SKHS01000275.1 GCA_007116835.1 Halomonas sp. | reverse complement strand
TCTCTTCATAGCTAGCCCCTTCAAGGCGTGCTTCAAACTCTTCCGCCCGAGAACCGCCAAATACGAGGTGAGTATGGCAATCCACGAGGCCTGGGGTCATCACGCCGCCGCTGCCCATTTCTGTGCAGTTATTGGCGAGTTGCTCGTTGAACTCAGCCATGGACGACAAGGAGATGATGTGCGCTCCCTCGGTGATAACGGCCATGCGATCGGGCAGTGTCCGCAGGCCATCGAAGACGCTGATATCGCGCCAGAGACGACGATCCGTTGCATTCGACATAGGGAGCTCCTCTCAAAAAGCCTAGTTCAAAAAAACATAATGTATATACAATTAAGGTCAATTGGAGTGGATTCGTCAAGGTGGCTAAGAGCAAGGAGGGTGAGTCGTGTTAATCGATAAATCAGGTGGGGGATTTTATTTTCTTTAAAATCATATGATTAATCTTAAGATAGAGCTTGGGCTTAAATTTTTACATATGAAGCGTTAGACTAATGTCTACTCTTTCAAGGAGGGTAAGTGTCGTTGATTCTCTTAATGTATATACATTTATGTGGTGCAAGATGTATATACTAGTAACGGTGCTTTATGACGATTGGCGGTGCACCGAGGAGCGCAGCTTGTAGCGGTTGCCTGGGTGGAGTAAGCGGGCGTAGCTGATGAGCTGTTCACCGGACCATGTACGCCGAGCCATGCGCAGACAGGGGGTTGAGGTATCGATAGCAAGCCAATCGGCGGTTTGTTGATCGACGAGCACAGCCTCAACGATGTGCTCTACGTCGGTGATGGGACAGGCTGCTACTAGTATTTCGTTGGGTGTATGTACCGAAAAGTCACTCTTTAGATAATTGGGTACCCAGCGGGGGTTAACATAGCGGTTTTCAAGTTGAATGGGGGTGCCGTTTTCCAAATGCACGAGCAGCGTTTGAAACACACGACTGTCAAGACGCACACCCAGGCGCAACGCGATTTCGTCATCAGCTTTAATGGCTTCACAGACAAGTACGTCATTAGTGTAATGATGCCCCCTAGAGCGTACTTCATCGGCAATGTTGTACACCTCGACCAGAGATGATTCTGCTTTGCGATCTGTCACAAAGGTGCCCAGCCCTGGCTGGCGTGTCAGGTAGCCTTTTTGGACAAGATCACGAATTGCCTTATTGGCAGTCATTCGGCTTACCCCGAAATCTCGGGCAAGCTGCTCTTCGGCTGGAATTTGATGGTGCGCAGGCCAGGCACCGCCCTGGATTTTCTCTAGCAGGTGCTGCTGTATTTGCAGATAAAGTGGGGGAGCGCTGGTCATGAAGTGCCTTTCAAATGAATCTATTGTCTAACCATATTCAGTTTACCTTGTGCGATAGCTAAGGGCACCCTGATGCTGATTCAGCACACCGAGCCATTAATGGCTCGGTGTGCATAGTGCTTACAATAGCGATAAGCAGTGTTTATAGAAACACTTTAGGGCGTGTGTATCTCAACGCGAAGCGGCTCTAGATCCATCCGTACGTTCTCAAAGCTGTATATATCCAGCGTCATGTCCTGGCTCCAGTAGCCTTGGGTTTGCTCGTCTTGAGTAAAGACAATCCGCAGCGCCTGATTATCGTCGCCAATCAGCAGGGAAGTAACTTGCTCGGTGGCTGAATTGTCTAGCAGGTCAAAGCCGATAAGCTCCTGCAAATTACGGTTGGCGCTGAACAGGCCGCTCTGCAGGCTCACAGGAACCTCGAAATACTCGCTGCTCAAGGTTTCATAAGCACCCTCACGGACGTGATATTCACCGCTTTCAGGCTGGTAGCGGTCACCCGGTAGTAAATAGCTTAGGCGAACGTTTTCCACGCTGATTGGGAAGCCTGATGTCGGGCGAGTCGTTTCACTGGTATCCACGAGTGTTATGCCGCCACGGCCAGCCACTTGCCATTCGCCGTTATCAACGATGAGTGCAGTGCCTTCATCAATGCCAACCCCTAATGGCTGACCACCTTCATGTTCTAGCATCACGGTTAGCAGCCGTCCAAGACGGGCTTTACGATCGAAGTGTTGATCGATCAGCCCTGCCTCGAAGAAGCCGAGTCCTGGGCGTACAACAGCAGGGCCATACTCTTGGTTATTCATGCTCTCATAGTCATCGCTGAAGCCCTGGAAGAGCGCGCCTTTGCTATCACCGCCCGCGAGCATGGTGGAAGACATAATCGCTGCCCCTGCACTGGTGCCTGCCAGAACGCCACCTCGTGAATGGAAGTCACGTATCGCAGCGAGCACCGGCGTATCACTGCCATCTTCTTCTAAGAGTACTGCGGTGATTCGAGTTTGGTCGCCGCCCAGGAACCAGATGGCATCTAGCTCGTCGATAGAAGCAGCCAGTTCTTCATCACGACCATTGTCGGCCCACGCTGACTCATCAACGTCTTCCGTTCGTTTATCATCGTTAACCGCTAGCGGAAGCAAGCGGATATTGTCTTCACTGAGGCCCAGCCGCGAAAATGCTTCAACAATCTTGTCGTAGTTGCCAGAGATATCGCCGGTGGCAGCCGGTACTACGCCAAGGCGAATCTCTTCGGCGGGCTTGTCGACGGGGTTGATCACTGCTTGGAAGATATCCTGGTGGCTC
>SKHS01000257.1 GCA_007116835.1 Halomonas sp. | reverse complement strand
GAACCGGATCAGGTTCCAGGGTCTGCGCAGTACGCATTCTCAGCCCGTTATGGTGTGGGCTCCCCTGGCGACAGTGAATGGAGTCGCTATCCTCGGTGAAAGCGGTTCGTTAGTAAAGTCTCGCGGTGAGCAACGTCTGGGCGCGCGCTTTTTTCCTACTCTTTTCGCTTTATTATCGTGGTAGGCGTCCCATTAAATAGAACTCTTCATTAGGTGGCGTGCCTGCCATGGTAACCAAGCGATTCGACATACCGAAAAAGGCGGTAATGGCACCGATGTCCCAACAATCTTGTAGCGTGAACCCCGCCTGCTCTAATCTGGTCTGCCAGTCGGAAGAGAACTCACCCACATCAATGCCGCAATGCATTGCAAAGTCGAGCATCACGCGATGACGCTCACTTAACCCAGCCGTCAGATGGTTAATCGCGACGTTGTCAGCCACTAGCGGGTCTTTGCTATAAATTCTCAACAGTGCTCCGTGGGCAACCACACAATACAGGCAGCGGTTGCGCGCACTGGTAGCCACTACAATCATCTCTTTTTCGGCTTTACTCAGGGTGTCGGACTCTCGCTCCATTAAGGCATCGTGGTAGCTGAAAAAAGCCCGAAACTCGTCAGGGCGATGGGCCAACATCAAGAACACATTAGGCACAAACCCAGCTTTTTCTTGAACGCTCACTATGGCAGTGCGGATATCCTCAGGCAGCTCCTCGAGCGTTGCTGGCACCTGGAAGCGACTAAGCGGATTCGTCATGGAAATACCTCTTTATCTGAACTCAGGTTTTAAATTTTTGTTTTGGTTAAACATTTATGCTGCTGACTAACGCGGTTCGGTAACAAAATACTAAACAAAGTGACTTTCAATCGCAGCTCACGCTGTCCATACTCTTAGCAACTCAGTGACATATAAGCCGCGCAATGAACGCGTAATACGGCACCTTACAGGGACACCCCTATGCATCATTTCGAAGCGAAAGAGCATACGCCAGGGCGCTTGCACACACTGTTTGCTGACCCTTATCGTGCGTTCAACAATGACACCGATGAGCGGCAGCTACACATTCGCGTCATGCTCCACGTTCTCTTTGAACAGCCTTTGCAGCAGTCATCCGTAATCCTTAGGGTCATCCATGGCTGGGAAAACGGCAGTTTCGAACCCAGCGAACTAAAGCACATCGACTACCCGCTCACTTCGCTGGATGACCTACATCGCGTGACCAACGAGTTTTCCCAGGCTTCTCAGCAGCGTAGACCACTACCCGCTGAAGACACGTTGCTTCTTGCGGCCCCGCTGGTTAATCTCTTCGACCACGCAGAGACAGCAGGCCGCAGCGTTACTGAAGCCACGCGCCATACGCCCGCACGCTGGCCTAACCTGCAAGGCGGTTTAGCGCTTTATACGCTGTTCAAGATGTATCACCGCCTCGTATATGGCGAAGACGACGACTACCGCTGCTCCCAGTGCGAAACCCCCGATGGTCTGCGAGAGATCCACGAATTTCATATTGAAGAGGGTGAGTTTGCGCTGCTCATCTCGGCAACCCACCAAACGCCAAGCGCGCCAACGATATTGGTGCTGCATGCTGCCCAGCTTGGCCCTATCGAGCAGCTGTTAAGAAGAAGCCTGCCCTTATTTGCAACTCCCTGATGTTTGCCAATAGCTGACCCACGATGAATCAAAAAAGCCCCGCCAACAGCGAGGCTTTCTGGGTTCCCATAGCGGGAGTGCGGTTAGCTCAACGAAATAGTGCTATTGATGCCGCTGGAGACATTTTCTGGCTCAAACCAGCGGGCGGTAACCGTTTTGGTTTGCGTCCAGAACGTAATCGCCTGTTTGCCGTTTGGCCCCAGATCACCAAGCTTGGAAGCCCGCGATCCGGTAAAGCTAAAGTAAGCCACAGGGACAGGAATCGGCACATTAATACCAATCTGGCCGACATCAATGTCCGCTTCAAAGCGCCGTGCTACCCAACCTGAGTTGGTAAATATCGAGGTACCGTTGCCGTTCGGGTTGGCGTTGATAAACTCAATCGCCTCGTCCAACGTGTCCACATTTACGACGCACAGCACGGGGCCAAAAATCTCTTCCCGGTAAACGGTCATTTCTGCTGTGACATCAGCAAATAGCGTTGGACCGACAAAGTTACCGTCTGGGTAGCCCGCTACCGTGCAGCCACGACCATCTACCAGCAGCTTAGCGCCCTCTTTCTCACCCGCCGTAATCAGTCGCTCAACGCGCTCTTTCGCCTGGGGAGAAACAAGCGGGCCAAGGTCTGCATCGCGCTGAGTACCTGGCCCCACCTTCATGCTACGTGCGCCTTCCTCGATATCTTTCAGCCACTCACGAGCCTCGCCCACCAGCACGACAACCGAGTTAGCCATACAGCGCTGACCGGCGGCACCAAATGCCGAGCCAAGCAGGCTATCAATGGCTTGGCTTCGGTTGGCATCCGGCATCACCACACAATGGTTTTTAGCCCCCATCATCGACTGCATGCGCTTGCCTGCAGCAGCGGCTCGGTTGTAAAGCAATGAACCTACATGGGTCGAGCCGATAAACGAGAGTGCTTTAATATCCTGGTGGTCGGCAATCTGATTGGCGACATCCG
>SKHS01000024.1 GCA_007116835.1 Halomonas sp. | reverse complement strand
AGCAGTATGACGGCCAGAATCAGCCCTTTGATCCAACGCATGAGAGTTTCCTAGTCAGTGACATTCATAATGGCTCTATTGTGTATGAGTCGCGGCGTGGCGTCATCCCGCAGAAAGTCGGATAACGTGATTATAAATAATCACGTTATGAACAATACTGGGTTTGCAAAGCCTGTGCTGGCTTATTAATAGCCAAGCGCGCGGCTTGCGTCTACCTGCTCGCGCAGTTCTTTGCCAGGCTTAAAATGCGGTACGTGTTTGCCGTCTAAGCTGACAGGATCACCCGTTTTGGGATTGCGCCCAGTGCGGGGTTCCCTGTAATGCAGTGAAAAACTGCCAAATCCACGGATCTCGACACGCCCCCCATTGGCAAGCGCATCGGTCATGTCGTCTAAAATGATACGCACCGCCGTTTCAACTTCTTTGGCGGATAGCTCCGGTTGACGCATCGCGATTTGTTCGATTAATTCAGACTTGGTCATCGGTTGGCTCCCTGCGAACTTTAAAGGCCGTGACGCGCTTGCGACCTCGATAACAACAGAATCAGCATACTGCGCATAACATCATAAAACAATTCAGATAAAACAAGGTACTAGAATGAATCTTAGCATAGGCGATGCGAGGCGCTGGCGCGACCCTGTGGCTTAGGTATACTGGCCTTCCATTTTGTATCTGGAGAGGCTGACGTTGAACGACGATACTTCGCCTGCAGCCATACTGCGCAAGCGCCTTTATTGGCACTCCCGCCGTGGCATGTGGGAGCTAGACCTACTGCTGATTCCGTTTCTTGAGCAGCGTTTTAATGAGCTGAGTGACGAGGATCAATTAGCCTATCAGCGTTTGATTGAGGAGGAGGATCAGGATCTTTTTGGATGGCTGATGCGTCGTGAGTGGCCTGAGGAGCCATCGTTGAAACGCATTGTGCAGATGATTGTAGAGCATGCAGAAACTACCGATAACTCTGCATATCGCACGCTCTAACCTTCAGTGCGCCTTTCACGCCTCGTTGGCATTCGGCTTGTGTGCTGTTGTGGCGTGGCTTGTCAGTTTATGGATAGCAGTGCCTGCGGCAATAGCCGCTGCACTGCTGCTATGCCGACAGTATCGTGATCAGCCAGCGGGCGCGTTAGTCGTTGTAAAAAGTGGCGATCAACTAAGTGCCCAATGGCTATCGCCAGGCGGCGAGCTTGGAAGCGAGCAGCCTGTTAAAGCGGATTACGTAGGCCCCTGGTTGATAGGGCTTTATGTTGGGCCGCAGCGACTTTGGCTGTGGCCCGATAGCGTACCAGCGTATAGCCAGCGAGCGCTGCGGCGCTTATGTCATCGTCCTGGGCGATAGATACTCCATAGACACCTGCGAAGCCGACGTGTTTTTCTGGCTTTCAGGCCAGTCAATAGAGTAGTGCAACCCGCGCGACTCATGCCTCTGAAGGGCTGCTAATACGGTTAATTGTGCTAACCAGAGCGCTTGCTGCAAACGCATGCTTTCAGGGTGGCTACGCGTTTCGTCTAAATCATCAAGCTGCATTTCAAGTTCACTCAGCTTGTCGCGAGCAATACTTAGCCCATGATTGCTACGAACAATGGCAACGTATTGGCTCATAATAGCGCGCATCTTGCCGCGTAAATCGGCTAGTGCCGACACTGATACGCCTTGCTGCCCTGGCGATCGCTCTGATCGTTGCGCGGGATCAGTGTTATCGCTTGGCAAATTATTGACCCGTGCTGGTTGTGACTGCGTTAGCAAGTGCTTTGCGCAGCTTCTTGCATAGACCAAACACTCCAATAGTGAGTTGCTGGCCATGCGGTTTGCGCCATGTAAGCCAGTACACGCGGTTTCACCAATGGCGTAGAGATTCGCAACATGGGTAGCGCCGTGGTGGTCAGTGGCAACGCCGCCGCAGCTGTAGTGGGCAGCGGGAACCACTGGGATCGGCTGGCGGGTAATGTCGATTCCGCGCGAGGCACAGTGGGCCAGGATGGTGGGGAAGTGGCTGCGAATCGCGCTTTCACCAAGGTGGCTGATATCTAGCCAAACATGCCCTTGGGTGCTTTGCTGGATTTGCGCGTCAATGGCCCTGGCTACTACATCACGGGGTGCCAGTTCGGCTCGAGGGTCGATGTCGGGCATAAACCGGTGTCCAGCTTCGTTGAGCAGATAGCCGCCTTCGCCTCGTACCGCCTCGCTAATTAAAAAAGCAGGACCTTCTGGGTCAAACAGGCAGGTAGGATGAAACTGCTGAAACTCAAGATTCATGAGCGTGGCGCCCAGTTCGGCGGCCATTACCATGCCTTCTCCGCTACTGGGAGAGGGCGTAGTAGTGTGGCGGTACAGTCCGCTAGCACCGCCTGTTGCCAGTATCGTGTGGTGAGCAAGCAGCGCATGATGTTGCTGGTGTTGATCTACCCCTTTGGCACCAATGCAGTGGCCAGCGGTATCACTAAGTAAGTGCAAGATGGTGAGGTCACTGCGTTGAGTGATATTGGGGTGAGCGCTAACTTTTTGATAGAGCGTGTCAACTACTGCGCGTCCCGTTGCGTCATCGGCATGAATGATGCGGCGTGCGTTGTGGCCGCCTTCACGGGTTAAATGGAAGGGGTAGCGAGCGTT
>SKHS01000291.1 GCA_007116835.1 Halomonas sp. | reverse complement strand
TGGCGTCGCTTCAGGCGGCGGCGTTGGTTCAGGCTGCGATGACGGTGCGGTACTGTCGCTCGCCCCCTCTGCAACCTGCTGAGCGGCCGCTACCGCTGTCTGCTCAGCACGCTGTGCTCGCTCTGCCGTTAAACGCTGATTACGCTCAATCGCACTCTCATCGGGCAGCAACCAGTCTAGCTGCTGCTGGTCATTACTTGCTACGACCGTGGCTTGCTGGTTCAGGCCTGTCGCCACAACGCCCGATGGGCGGCTCGGCGTTGGTTCGGCAGGCTGTCTGCTGCGCGGCGCTGCACCTTCTCGCAGGGCAATCGTTTGGCCTGGATAAATTTGAAAGGGCGCCTCAATATCATTGAGCTGGGCTAGCTGGCGATAGTCAAGATTATGCTGCCACGCGATACCGTACAAGGTGTCGCCTGCCTTAACCGTGTACTGAGGCGAATCAGCCACCGCACGGCGCGCCTCGCTTAAATCGCGTACCTGGGGCGTGTTGTGCTGCTGATTGGCACAACCGCTAATCGCCAGTGCCAAAACGGACATGATGAAAACCTTACGCATTAAAACCCTACTCCTTTTCAACGCCGCCTGCGTTTCCTGTTGATCTATGCTCGGCATAGTGCATGGCACGACGGTTTAATAACACCACCAAGAGTGCGCCTGCTGCCATTAATGTAACAACGCCTACTGTCTGAGCCGATGCGTCGGACAGTACCGCATAATCACTCGGTAACAGATAACGGTGAGCCAACGGGATCATTTGCCCCTCAGGCCCAAGCTGATAGCTCAACAGCTCTTTCCAAGGCCATAACACGGGTAGCGAGCCAACAATAAAACCAAGCAACAGCTGCAGTGTTGAATCATAGTAGCGGCGCAGTAGCCACGACAGCAGCCGTGAAAATAGCGCGAGCCCTATGATACACCCCATACCGAACAGCATAATAATACCGATATCGAAGCTGCGTATAGCACCCATGATGGTGCCATAGAGCCCCATCGTGAGCAGCAAAAAGCTGCCTGACACCCCAGGAAGCAGCATAGCGCTAATCGCGATACAGCCTGCCACCATGACAACCACTGCTTCATTCCCAATCAGTAACACTAACGGCATCATACCCGGTAACGCTTTTGCCAAGATCAGGCCAATCACCAGCGGTAATAAATACCAAACCTTCCAGCGTCTCCCTGCTTTTCCCACCACAAACGCCGACGCCGCCACTAAGCCGAAGAAAAAGCCTCCGATAAGCAGGGGGTAGTCATCCATCAACCACAGCGCCAAGTGGGCAACGCTAAACAGGCTAACCGCTACCCCCAGCAAAAGAGGCACCAAAAACGTAAGGTTCAGGTGCTTTATCAGCGCTGACCAACCACCGCGACGCCACGCCGTGACAGCATTGGGTCCAAACTGCTTGATGGTATTGATTAATTCCTCATAAATACCTGTGATAAAGGCGATGGTGCCACCTGAAACACCGGGCACCGCATCGGCAGCCCCCATACCTGCGCCTTTTAAAAACAACTCAACAAATCGACGCTTCAATCCACCACTCCTTGCAATAGGGGTACAAAGCGCACGGGATCAAGCCGTCGCTTCTCAAAAGCACTACCAATGCGCTTTATTTGGGTAAGCCACTGACTGCCGTCGGACTCTTCCAGGGGCGCAATAAGCACGCCATCATGACTCAGCTGTTCCAATAAAGCTTCTGGCAGCGTTTGGGCGCACGCCGTTAACAAAATCACGTCAAAGGGCGCGACCTCCGGCCAGCCCTCTCCGCCATCGGCGACCGCCAACGTAGCCGGCGCATCCAGCCGACAAAGCCGCTCTGCCGCACGTTGGTGTAGCGCACCAATACGCTCAACAGAGTAGAGCGTTGGCACCAGCCTAGACAAAATAAGCGTTTGATAACCCGAGCCAGTCCCCACCTCCAGCACACGCTTTGGTCCCGCTCGCACAACAAGCTCTGTCATTCGAGCAACCGTGAGTGGTTGCGACAGTGTCTGACCAAACCCAATTGGCAGTGCGGTATCTTCGTAAGCGCGGTGAGCCAGCGCTTCATCAACAAATAAGTGCCTTGGTTCACCCGCCATCACATCAAGCACCCGGGCGTCTTTAATACCCTGCTGTTGAAGCCGCTCTACCATACGATCCCGAGTGCGCTGAGAGGTCATCCCCCGGCCGCGCAGCTCTCTGGGTGACAACTCAGGCAAAAGCATCCAACCAGTCCTGCACATCATTGCGCGCGGGGTGGCGCGTCAAATCGGTTTGTAGGGGAGTAATCGACACATAGCCTGCTTCGATAGCGGCAAAATCGGTATCCTCGCCATCATCAGCATTAGCCGCTACCGGCGCAATCCAGTAGCGCGTACGCCCACGTGGATCCTGAACGGGAACGGGCCTTTCCGCTGGGCCACGGTAGCCCAAGCGAGTTACCTTAACGCCCTTAATCTCTTCCCAAGGCACATCAGGCACATTGACATTTAGCAACGTTCGCGGCGGTAACGACAGCTGATCAGCCGCGCCAATTAAGCTGGCAGCCACTTTCCCTGCTGTGCTGAAGTAGCGATGACCACAAAGTGACATGGCAATGGCAGTCATTCCCAGGTTGCGGCCCTCCATTGCAGCTGCCACCGTT
>SKHS01000012.1 GCA_007116835.1 Halomonas sp. | reverse complement strand
GTGCTGTTTTACCTCGAAAATGGCCATAACGGGTCATAACAAATGCCGCCACCGTTCCCAAGCAAACGGCCATACTGGCAGAGAAAAAGGCAATCTTCAGACTCGTCCATACTGCTGAGAGTATTTGCTGGTCGCGAAACAGCTCGCCATACCACTGAGTGGAAAAACCAGCCCACACAGTTACTAGCCGTGAGGCGTTGAAGGAGTAAACCACCAACACCACCATCGGCAAATAGAGAAACACAAGGCCCAATACCAACATCACCGTGGTAAAGCTTGGACGCTGGCGTATGCGCATCATTCTTTAAGCTCCCGAGACTGGTAGCGGTGGAACCATACAATAGGAATTAGCAGCAACAACAACATAACCATGGCTAACGCAGAAGCGACAGGCCAGTCGCGATTTAAGAAGAACTCTTCCCACAGCACCTTCCCAATCATCACGGTGTTTGGGCCGCCCAAGAGTTCAGGGATAACAAACTCCCCAACAGCAGGGATAAACACCAACATCGAACCGGCAACAATGCCGCCCATCGAGAGCGGCAGGGTCACCGTGAGAAAGGTATTCAATTTGCGCGAACCAAGGTCTGAGGCCGCCTCTAATAACGCATTATCCAGCCGGGTTAGGTGCGCATAAAGCGGCAACACCATGAACGGTAAATAGGCATATACAATGCCGACAATGACCGCAAACTGGGTGTTCATCATACGCAGCGGTGAGTCGATGATCCCGATACCGATCAAAAAGTTGTTAATCAATCCACTGTTACTCAGTATGCCCATCCAAGCGTACACGCGGATTAAAAACGACGTCCATGAAGGCAGCATAACCAGCAGCAGCAAAATTAGCTGCCAGCGGCCAGGAGCGCGTGCCATGGCATACGCCATTGGATAGCCAATCAACAAACACACGGTAGTCGAAATAAATGCCGTCTTAATGGACCCCCAATACGCTGCCACATAAAGCGAATCTGACAACAAAAACAGATAGTTGCCCAGGTTTAGAACAAGCGTCAATGTTTGATTGGCATACTCTGTCAACGGCCCATAAGGCGGAATTGCAATCACCGCCTCCGACAGGCTGATTTTTAGCACCAGCGCAAACGGCAGCAAAAAGAAGAGCGTAAGCCACACCAGCGGAAATGCAATAACGGCACGGCGGCCTAGTTGCATGCGCTTGAAGAAGCCTATCAGGCGGGATGGCATCATCGTAGACAATCTCCTGTCAGCCACCAAGGCATCAGCGGTTCAGTACGATAGCGCTATGGTCTTCCCAATAGACATAGACGCTATCCTCCCAGGTCGGACGATCCCCGCGCCGCTCGGTATTGGCCATACTTACTTTAATCAGTTGCCCAGAAGCCGTGCGCACATAATAAAGCGAGTAACCACCTAAGTAAGCGATATCGTCCACTATTCCGGCCTCCCAGTTGTACTCTCCAGAAGGCAGCTCTCGGGTTAACCAGATCTTTTCAGGGCGCAGTGCAGCCCACACCCGACGATCTACCGCCTGGGTCGTGATACCGTGATCAATATAGATCGGCCTCGACAGTGCAGGCGCAGCAATACGGCAGTGGTCCGCCGCGTCTTCTACAATCTCGCCTTCGAACAGGTTAACCGTGCCGACGAACTCCGCCACCATCCGGCTAGCAGGGCTTTCATAAATATCAACCGGAGAGCCTACCTGCTCGATCCAGCCATCAGCCATAATCGCAACACGATCGGCCATGGTCATCGCCTCTTCTTGATCATGGGTGACCATAATGCAGGTAACCCCTACCTGCTCAATAATTTCCACCACTTCCAGCTGCATCTCGGTGCGCAATTTTTTGTCCAGCGCCCCCATCGGTTCGTCTAAAAGCAACAGCTTAGGGCGCTTGGCGAGCGAACGTGCAAGCGCCACGCGCTGACGCTGACCACCTGAGAGCTGATGTGGCTTACGTTTAGCGAAACGCTCCATGTGCACCAGCTTGAGCATTTGAGCTACCCGAGCCTCGATCTCAGCCTTAGGCAACTTATCTTGTTTCAATCCAAACGCAATGTTTTGCGCTACCGTCATATGGGGAAATAGCGCGTAGGACTGAAACATCATGTTGATTGGGCGCTTATGAGGCGGCATAGCGGTAATGTTTTCGCCAGCTAATAAAATTTTCCCTTCACTGGGTGTTTCAAACCCTGCCAGCATGCGCAGTAACGTCGACTTACCTGACCCTGACCCTCCTAACAGCGCGAAAATTTCACCGCGCTTTACCTGCAAATTCACATCGTCTACCGCAAGCGCATCATCGAAACGCTTACTTAAGCGTTTCACCTCAAGAACGATATCTTCAGCAAACCTAGGCGCTTTTCCCTGGGTACGTGCAGCCGCGGGCGGAATGACCGACGAAGAGGAAGATGGCTCGTTCGACAGGGACGTAGTGACCATTCGCCACTCCCATCAAAAGGCCCGGAGAACCGGGCGTTAAAAAATAACAGCGAGCCAAGCAGGCACTTGGTTCGCTGTTAGACAATGACTCAATTAACGGCCAGATTTGACCCGGTTCCAAATACGCGTACGAGCACGCTGAACAGCTTGTGGCTTTTCGACTGCGACATACAAGTTGTCCATAACGTCGGTGGCAGGATAAACCGC
>SKHS01000051.1 GCA_007116835.1 Halomonas sp. | reverse complement strand
TCATGCCATTTTGCATGAAGCCGCGCTGACCTTTTTGGGAGTCGGGTTAGACCCAAGTCAGCCAGCGATCGGGGTATTGCTGGCTGACGCCATGCGCTATTTAACGGCGGGCTACTGGTGGCTAGGTGTGTTCCCAGGGTTGGGGTTACTCCTCATGGTGCTATGTATTGACCGCTTAGCATTTCACCTAAAACGGGCATTGTAGGCAGTTAGTCAGCGATGCTTAGAGGCGCGTACCATGCTGCAAATTAACCGGCTTAACTTGCAACTCCCCCACTATCAAAAGTGGTGGCGGCGAGACTGGACAACCTGTATTGAAGACGTAACCTTCGACGTACAACCAGCAGAAATACATGCCGTCATCGGTGCGTCTGGCGCAGGAAAAAGCCTGCTCGCGGCCACGGTGATGGGGTTACTACCCGAAGGGGCGGGGGTGACAGGTGAGCTCTTTTTTAATGGCAAGGTGTTAACCAGCGAGCGCCAGCAGCAGCTTAGAGGCCGTCAGTTGGCTCTCATTCCACAATCGCTTAACGCCCTAGACCCTTTGGTTCGCAGCCAACGCCAGGTAAGCTGGGCAGCTCGCCGTGCAGGAAACCCTAATACCTCGGCCTGGCATCTCGCAAGAGAAGCATTAGCTCATTACCAGCTAGATAACGATGCCCAACGCTGCTACCCCCATGAGCTCTCTGGCGGCATGGCACGGCGCGTATTGACCGCCATGGCCCATGTAAGCCGCGCCAACCTCATCATTGCTGACGAGCCAAGCGTAGGCCTGGATCCACAGCAGCGTAATCGCGTCCTGGCTGCGCTTAACGCATTAGCTTTGGAAGGCAAAGCGGTAATATTAATCACTCATGACCTGCGCCACGCGCTGTCGATTGCCAACCGCGTCACCATCATGCGTCAAGGTCGCTCAATCGAAACCGCCCAGGCCAGCGCCTTCCAAGGTCAAGGGGAACAACTGCAGAGCGCTTATGCAAGAGCGCTGTGGCATGCACTACCTATCAATGCCTTCAGCACCTGCCCAACCGGTTCAACTTACCAGGAGTCGACCCTTGCTTGAAGCTCGCCAGCTGCAGTTTGGTTTTCGCTCCACCGTGCCGCTATTCAACACACTATCGCTGCACCTTGAACCCGGTGAATGGCTGGGGTTAAGCGGTGACTCAGGTGCTGGGAAGTCAACGCTGGGCAAGCTATTAGCCGGCATGCTGATAGCACAGAAGGGCGAAGTTTCTGTGGATGGCGAACCGCTGCCGCCACGCGGGCTACGGCCGGTACAATGGCTGGCACAATCACCCGAGCTTACGGTTAACCCGCGCTGGCGAGTAGCCAAGACGCTTCGTGAAGCCTGGACGCCACCTGACCCTTTAATGCGGGAGTTTGGCATTCGGCACGACTGGCTTGAACGCTTGCCCAACGCCCTATCAGGCGGTGAGCTACAGCGTGTTTGCGTACTTCGCGCCCTAGCGCCAGGGGTGCGCTACCTAATTGCTGACGAGATCTCAACCATGCTCGACCCGATAACCCAGGTAGAGTTGTGGCAGGCACTCAAACAGTATGCTGGGCATCACAAGCTTGGCGTGCTAGTCATTAGCCACGACACCGCCCTACTTGAACGCTTATGCACTCGACGTGTGCATTTAGCGGACGGCACCTTAACGGCTCACCGCTCGACGCTCAAAACACCATAAACCAATTCCAATGGCCAGTGGCACACACAGCAACAGCCATGAGCCCACCACTACTCCCTGCCACTGTGCCCAACGCCAAAAGGGCTCCAGCCAAAACCCGCCCACGCTGGCCCCTAAATAATAAAACACCAAATAGAGTGCCGAGGCACTACCCCGCGCGCCCTGGGCATAGCGGCCTACCCAACTGGACGCCAACGAGTGGGCTAGAAAAAAGCCAAAGGCATTGATGGTCAGGCCAACAATGATCCATACCAGAGCGTTCGCCAGCGTCACCGCGGTACCGATCATTAAGATCGCCACACCGGCACAGATACATCCCCCAGGCGAAAACCGCCCTGCTAAGCGACCCGACACCGTCGAACCAAAGGTGCCACCCAAGTAGGTCAAAAAAATCAGCCCCAAGCTACTGGCCGCTAATTGATAAGGCTCCCCCGCAAGGCGGAACGTAATATAACTATATTGATTGATAAAAATCAGAAAGTTGATACCGCCTAAGCAGTAAGCTGCCAGCAATAAAGGGGCACGCAAGTGGCTAAGCAAGTCGTTTGCCGCCTGACGGAATTGAAACGGCTTTGGGGTAAATGCCTGGCTGTTGGGCAATAGCCGCCAAAACACCACACAGCCCACCACAGTCATCACCCCCACCGCCAAAAACGCCGCTGTGGTGCCACCTAAAGCTGCCGCACCGCCGCCAACTACGCGCCCGCTGATTCCCCCCAGCGAATTGGCTCCAATGTAAAGGCCCACGGCACTGAGCAGCGCAGACTTATCAAACTCATCACCCATCCAAGCAATAGCGACCGCAGGCAGCCCGCCCAGGACAAATCCCTGCAACAAACGTAGTAACAGCAGGCTTTCAAACGTAGGAGCAAAGGCTAACGCCAGAGAAAGGCAGCCCGCTAACAGTAACGTGATACGCATAATGGCTTCTCGGCCAATCGCGTCAGAAAGGGGCCCAAACACCAGCAGTGCGAACGCCAGCGACAGCGTCGATACGGACATCAGCAGGCTGACGCCTAACGTCGATACGCCATAGGCTTCCTTCAGCCCAGGCAGAAGAGGTTGCGGTACATACAGATTAATAAAAACAAGAAATGACCCTAAGCAAAGGGCCGCTGTCGCGCGCCACCAGGCGCGCGTTTTAGCTTCAATCATGTCATCCCCAACGTTAAACGCTGTATGCTGACACTCACTGCATGAAACGGCTGCCTAGCTGGGCAAGATTGGTCGGCTCCAGAGTTCGCCTAGACTGCCAGTAATAACGCTTCCAGTAGCTATTATTAAGGTTAGAAATAATCACCCCTTGAGAAGACGACGCGTGTAAAAAGCGGCCATCTCCTAAGTAAATACCTACATGATTATACGGCCCAGGGGGGCGGAAGAAGACCAGATCGCCCGCCTGCAGCTCTTGGCGGTCGATCGGGCGTCCCTCATGCACTTGATCACCCGTTGTGCGTGGAAGCTCTAAGTTAAACGTATCAAGAAATACGTTTTGTACCAGTGCCGAACAGTCGATTCCACTGTCTGAGCTACCACCGATACGGTAGGGCGTCCCGGCCCATCGTTGATGTTGCTCTAACAGCGCTTGGCGAATGAGTGTGGGTGGAGGTGTCTGAAGGCTACGCATTTGGCCATTGGAGTGCTTAACAGGCGACATTGCAAAATGTTCACCCTTTGCCAATCCCGGCAACGCCAGCGAGAAATAATCCTCAGGTGGCTCCATGCTCTGGCGAGAGGCAGAGCCTGCACAGCCAGTTAAAACAGCAACAACAGCACAAACACTTACAACACGGACAGCGGTCACAGCGGGGTGTGGCAACGCAACCATGCGATTAACCTCGTAAAAGTAAAATTATGTAAATAGAACAGAGCATTACGGAACTAATGTTTCAAACCCTGAACTATAAGCTAATTACATTATGTTTGGCGAGTCTCAATGTAAGATTCGCTGATCGCCTGGCAACGTATCAATATGCAGCGGCGCAAAATGGCGCGGTTTATTGCCGGGGAAGTCAAGGCTCGCCCAAGGCCCAGCCAATATCGGTGCACCGCACAACCACGCCACTAATGCCTGACGAAACCCCGCTAAAAAGCTTTCTCGTTCTGGTGTTTCACCCATAAAAAACGAAAACCCTGCATACATACCTTCGGCATACTCCTGCCAGCCCGAATAGTGGCTAGCTGCCAGCGAATAAGCGCGGTCAAGCACGGCTGCAAACGCTTGCTTATCTAGCCAACCTAACTGGCGCGCCGCAATGGCTAGGTCAACCAGCTGGGCAATATCCCAGGCTGCCATATCGACGTCATTGCAACTATCTTCATTGTCACGAACGCGGCGCAACCGCAGCAAATGATGACGCTCCTCTTCCGCACAATCACCCGATTCTGAAATAGCGATTTCAGCATCTAAGCGCTCAGGATTGAGCGTGTAAGGTGCATAGTTAATCTGGTACTCCTGACGATCCCCAGATTCGAGCATGAAGGTCAAAAACTCCTGCATGTCAGCAGCGCTGCTCAGGTGGTAATGGCTTTCCACCCACTCACGGATGTCCGCACACTCACGGGGGCTTTCCAACGGAGGCGCACTCCACACCGCACTATTGAGAGGCCCTACCAGCGACATCGCAGTAAAGTGGCTTAACGTGGGTCGCTCACCGGGCTCACACCACGCATCAGGGCGCCAATCTAACCAATGAAACAGGCTGCCGGGGTCTTCTAAATGCCAAGCAATTTCGTTAATCAACGAATCGTGCTCGGGTTCAGGCAGGCAGCTTTCCCAGGCAAACCATGCCTCTAACAAACGTTTTGGCGTAGCATAAAAACGACACAGGCAGCTACGCAAGGCGCTTGCATACGCCATCAACGGTTCGCGCTCAAACAGGCTGCTATCCAACGCCATATGCAGGTAGAACGCGAATTTCTCTGCCATGTGAATAGTGGCAGCATGGCGGCTAACCCCTTTTACCGCATTACGCTGTTTTAACTCATCAGGCGTAGGTTGGCCAAAAGGTGTTTGTGACGGCGGCATCACGCCATGGACGGCGTCAGCAGCCAGTTGGTTAAGGTGATGTGCTTGGGCAGGCAGCCAGTAGCGGGCCAACGCTTGATGACCTTCGTCCGCATGAAGTCCTAATGAATCCTGAAGATAAATCGCTGCATCCGCACGGCGCTGCTCTGCAATAGGAGCCGAAGGGTTAAGCTGACGCAGCATAACGTCAGGCTCACGCACGCCAGCCAACGCCAGCAACCAGTGATGTGGTGTGTTTCGCCACTGGTTAATTCGCTGACGTGACGCACTGCGAGTAGTGTCATCCAACAGAGCGCTTAGCGGATGCTTCCAAGGACTATGCGGCGCATGCATGAGAAACGTATGTCGGGCGCTCGGCGTCATACCACGACGGTCTACTCCTTCAAAGAGGCTTTGGCCACGCACGTAGGCTTTCAGTACAGCATGCCAATCGTGATAGCGGCGTCCGATCAAGTCGGCGGCGTGCGCTGCTAAGTCATCCGCCTCTTCCTGGCTTAACCAGCCGCAGCAAGCGCCTGCCCAGGCAAGCTCCACCACACGTAGCCAATCCCATGCGGCCCACTCTAATGGTTCGCCCTGATTGATAAAGGTGATCAGCACCGGCGCGTAAGGCGCATCGTTGATTGCCCCTCGCTGCCACTCTTGGCGCTGGGGATTATCCATGGTTAACAGTTCACGCGCTTCTATATCCCAACGCTGGCGCTCGCCCTGGGCACTTAGCCATAGCATTACTTCAAGCAATTGTTCGCGATCGTGTACCTGCCAAACCCGAGCGAGCCACGGCGCGGCATCTGGCCAGTCCATTGTGCTGGCAGGGTAGCTAAGCACCGACCGAAACAGCGCGCACAGCCGCCATGGCTGAGCCACCGAGCTTTGCGGCCACAAAGAAGCGGGTGCAGGCAGCGTCGCTAGCGCCTCTTCAAGGGCCTGCCAAGTCACCCCTTCGCCTTCGTTTTCTAGGTCAGCTAACGCCTGACAGGCGTCAATAAATCGATCATCCGCGCCGGTTTCCCAGCCCTTGGCTCCCAGCGCACGCCGGAGATCCGTCAGCCAAGCACGCAGGTCGCTATACTCTGAGGTGATACGCCGCATTAGATGATGCGCCCAGGTCTGCGCTTGCGCTTGGGTTAACCAGCCGGCACCGCCTGCCAGCGCCGCCCACTCTAATGCCCCCAACCATCGGTCAGCCTCACCAGTGGGCGCATCCAAGGCAAACACAAGCTGGTCGGCCAGCTCTCCACGATGGTTAATACCCAGCTGCAGCAGGCGCTGCTCTGCCGCAACGGCATCCACCGCCAATGGATGAGGCGTGAACGCCCAATCACACAAAACTAGCTGTTGAGCCCACCAGGCATTTAGTGCGTCGGCCAAAAGACACCTCGAAAAACATAACGCTATCGACAAAAACGAAACAAGATGAAACGATCTTAATGCAAGATCGTTTCGCAAGTGGCATCGTTAAGATGACCTAGTGTAACGGAAAGTGGCGCTAAGACCGATAGTGAAGGAGCGTTAAACTGGGGGCTAAAACTGTGAAAGTAAAACAGTGAGAGTAAAACAGCACTGCCCGACACGAAGCCGGGCAGCAGGTCATGTACTGAGTTAGATCGCTAAGCGCTTTTAACTTTACTAATTACCCACAACAGCACAACAGCACCGACAGTTGCCGTCACCAGCGAGCCGATAAAGCCACCCGCTTGCAAACCTAACAGGCTAAACAAAAACCCACCAAGCAATGCGCCAACAACGCCGACCCCGATATTGCCTAAAATACCAAAACCACCGCCACGCATGATGTTGCCAGCGATCCAGCCAGCCAAACCACCAATAATTAACCACGCAATAAAGCCCATCGTGCCTCCTTGATTTTCACTTTGCTCAGGGTTTTACCTTTAACCTATGCTTGTCCTACCATAGCACACGGGACAACTGTTCTGCCCACTTGATGCCACTTCCCTACTAGGAAACGTTATGATTCCAGACGCCCTCAAGCAACTGCTTAGCCATGTTGATGGCCAGCAAACAACGACCTGGCAAGGGCGCGATGTAGCGCTATTCAAGATGGCCTGGGGAGAAATGGCAGTTAGCCTGCAGGGGGCTCAAGTGCTGCATTTCCAACCTGCAGATGACAGTAATTGGCTTTGGGTCACACCAACGCCTCAGGCACTTCCCGGTGCGATTCGTGGCGGCATTCCCCTATGCTGGCCCTGGTTTGGCGACGAGCGCTATGCCGATGAAAGCCCTGAGCGTAATGGTCCTTTCCACGGGCTGGCACGTCACGCCCAGTGGCGCTTGGATGCGATTGACGAGCATGCCGAAGGTATTGAGGTCCATCTCTCTCCGGTTGAGCGCCTGCATAGCCAGCTAACCGCACGCGCGGTAATTCAAGCCAACGCCCAGCGCTTAAACGTTGAATTAATTAGCGAAAATATTGGCGATACGCCGCTCAAAACCAGCGGTGCGCTACATACCTATCTTGCCGTGAGTGATGCCCACCAGTGCCGCTTAGAAGGATTGGCAGGCGCACGCTACCTAGACAAGCTACGCGGCTTTGCCGAAGACCAACAGCAGGGCACGTTAGCCGTTCGCGGTGCGGTCGACCGTATTTATCACACCAATGAAGCCGTATTGTTAAGGGATGGGCAGCGCACCCTGCGCATTGCTAAACAGTCCAGCGACTCCACCGTGGTGTGGCACCCAGGCGACGAGCTGCCCAGCGACACGCCTGCCAGCGCAGCACGCCACTTTCTGTGTGTTGAAGCAGCCAACACCCGCCTAGACCCTGTATGGCTAGTGCCTGGCGCCCAGCACCTGCTCGGTACGACATTAAGCCGCGGCTGATCTGTCGTTGTTGAAGAACCTAGTGAATGAATAACTTGGTATTATGCGTGTCACATGGCTTAAATAAGGAGATGACATGAACCCTCAAGATCTGCTTGAGGCGGCCACGCTTGCGTTTAACCTGATTGGCATGGTGGTGTGCCTGGTAGGACTAACGCTCGCTCAAAAGATGTCTCGGCGTTGGCCTGGCTATGTTATTGCAGTCATCGGCTTTCAAATTGCAACGATGCCAATGTTTTATCAAATGATTCTTATGTTACGCCAATAACCCGGTGGCCTTGCGCGTTTGTGCCGCCTGCACTGCCACTCTCAAGAGACATCTTTTATGCGCCAGCCGTTAAGCCGCGAACTGAGCAATTTATTAGAGCGAGGCCGAGACCGGCAATTAAGGCTGGCCGTAACGGGGTTATCCCAGGCAGGCAAAACAGCGTTTTTAACCTCGCTGGTTAACCAGCTACGCCACGCGGGGGTCGAAGCTCAGTTAGATTTACTGCCTGCTGCCCGTGAAGGCCGCTTGCTTGGCGCGCAGCGCCTCAACCAACCTGACCTTGGTGTGCCACGCTTCCCCTATGACCCTGGCATGGCGGCGCTGCGTGACACCCCACCGCGCTGGCCAGAACCCACCCGTGGCATTAGTGAGCTGCGCTTACAGCTACGCTACCGCCCTGCCCAACAAGGTTGGTTCACCCCAGACATCGCCCACTTAACCCTCGACTTGTTCGACTACCCTGGCGAATGGCTGCTGGATTTACCCCTGTTACAACACGACTTTTACAGCTGGTGCCAGTCACAGTCACTGCATGAAGGGCAACATCGGAAGATGTTGTTTAGCGAATGGCTAACGGAAGTAGAACAACTAGACCCTGCCGCCGAGGCCGATGAAGCTCAGTTGGCAGCTCTTGCCGATGCCTATGCCCAAGGTCTTCGCCGGGCCAAACAGGCGGGCTTTTCCGATCTTCAGCCAGGACGTTTTTTGCTTCCAGGGGAGCTAGATGGCGCGCCAGTACTGCAGTTTTTTCCATTGCCTGAATTGAGCACGTCAAAAGAGACCCTAGAAGCGTTACCCGACACCAGCATTTATGCCACGTTGGCCGCACGCTTTCGCTACTACCAACAGCAGGTGGTACGGCCCTTTTATCGTGATCACTTCCGTCGCTTTGACCGTCAGATTGTGTTGGTCGATGTGCTTGGTGCGCTTAATGCAGGGCCGGAACGCTTTGAAGACCTTTCCCGTGCGTTGCGCCAACTGATGCAAAGCTTCGATTACGGCAAGCGCAGCCTGCTGACGCGCCTGTTTGCACCGAAGATTGACCGCCTCGCCATTGCCGCGACCAAGGCCGACCACGTAACACCAGAGCAGCACGGCAATGTTGTGCAACTGCTGGAGGCGTTGCTTGCTGAACCGCTTAAAGACCTGCGCTTTGCCGATATTCCCGTCAAAGCACTGTCACTGGCCGCCATACGTGCTACTGACGCTCGCGAAGTGCTCCACGAAGGTAGGCGCACGCCCGCGCTAAAGGGCACTACACTGGAAGGTGACGACGTGCTGGTCTATCCAGGAGACGTGCCCAACCGCCTTCCAAAACCCGACTTTTGGCAGCAGCAGGGCTTCGATTTCCCCAGCTTTCGTCCGATGTCCATTGACAGCGAAGCGCTTTCACACATCCGTATGGACGCTGCTATCGACTGGCTGATTGGAGATAAATTGATATGAGCAACCCTCAGCCACGCCGAGATTTTCAGGCAGATGAACCACCTCTTCCCGCCGCTGAGCCACTGCGTCAGCGTGAGAGCTTTGCCGCAACGGAATCGCATCAGCCGCTGACGACCCAGGCAGACGTTAAGGCACTTCCGGAGGCGAGCCTAAGCACACCCCGCAAGCGCCGCTGGGGGTTGATGTTTGCCCTAGCCGGTGGTGCTACTTTGGGCACCGTAGAACTCATCACCGGTATTCCAGACGCTTTTTCCCAATCTCAGTGGATGACCATGGCCTGGCAGCTATTTGGCATTAGTGTGATTGGTTTAGGCGGAATATCGTTGTTGAAAGAGCTTGGCCGCCTGCGCCGATTGAAGCGCCACGACCGGCTACGCCATGACCTTGCCGAATTGCCCCAACGCTCTACCAAGCAGGCCCAAACCATGGCAGAGCAGCTGAAGCGCCAGCTAAAACTGAGCGATGACGACCCGCATTGGTTGGCGTTTAAACGTGCCTGCCAGCCACACCACAGCGGTGAAGAGATACAGACATTGCTGCGCTACCATTTGCTGGTGCCCCGCGACCGCGAAGCCCAGCGCCTAATTACCCGCATGTCCGGCGAAACCGCCATCATGGTGGCTGTCAGCCCACTGACATTGGTGGATATGGCGCTGGTGGCCTGGCGCAGCCTTGCCATGGTCGACAGGCTCTGCCGACTTTATGGACTGGAACTAGGCTATGCCAGTCGCTTGCGGCTTTTTCGCAATGTGCTGCACAAC
>SKHS01000266.1 GCA_007116835.1 Halomonas sp. | reverse complement strand
GTTGGTGTAACCAGCGGTTAATCGCATCTGATTCGTAGAGCCACTCTTCTTTACCGTCTTCGTGACGTATTTTTAGGCAGGGTACTTTTACCTTACCGCCGCCTTCTTGCAGCGCTTTTTTATGTTCAGGGTCAAGTTGCGCGTCTCGCAGCTCAATTTTAAGGCCTAATCGGGCAATCTCTTTACGCACTTTGATACAAAACGGGCATGTCCGGAACTGATAAAGGGCAAGACGCTGACAGGCGGCGTCTACTTGGGCCTGCTCTTCTGGTGAGCGTTCGATGGACTTAGGGGTGGATAGCTTTTCTGAGATCAACATGACAGGGGCCAAAATCAGCCGAACGCCTCTAAAGAAATAGCGAATCAAGATACGCATCGTAAGCTCCCTCGCCAACGCTGTGGTTGGTCGGTAACGATAAGTGAATGGAAAACAGTTGCTAAAAGGTAGGCGCATCCTGCAACAAACGGGCTGCTTTGTCACTTTCTGAGTGTGCTTAGGGTTGGGATGCTGTGAACTTGATGAGTCAATGGGCTGGGCGTGCTAGGCTCAGCAACTATTTGTTCTTTCAATTTAACTGAGCGTTACGGTCTGTTTAAACGGTTAGGGGAGGAGTGCTTCACCTATGCGCCTGCATATTATTGGTATCTGCGGAACTTTTATGGGGAGCTTGGCGTTGCTCGCACGTGAGCTAGGGCACCAGGTGAGCGGCTCGGATGCTAATGTGTATCCGCCCATGAGCACTCAGCTAGAAGAGGCGGGTATTACGTTAATGGTAGGCTATCGCGCCGAAAACCTCGACGATACACCTGACCTAGTGGTGGTGGGCAATGCACTCTCGCGAGGCAATGAGGAAGTAGAAGCGCTGCTTAATAGTGGCGTGCGTTACACCTCGGGTGCGCAGTGGCTTGCTGACCATGTGCTTCCCGGAAGAAAGGTGATTGCAGTGGCGGGTACCCACGGTAAAACCACTACCGCGAGCCTGTTGGCGTGGCTGTTGGAAAGCGCAGGTTTTGCACCCGGGTTTTTGATTGGGGGCGTACCGCGCAATTTCGGTGTGTCTGCGCGCTTGGGTAGCCACGATAGCCCGTTTATTGTGGAAGCCGACGAATATGACACGGCTTTTTTTGATAAACGCTCCAAGTTTGTCCACTACCGTCCCGACATTGCGGTGATGAACAACCTTGAGTTTGACCATGCTGATATCTTTCCTGACTTAGCCGCGATTGAACGTCAGTTCCACCATTTAGTCCGCACGGTGCCCGGCCAAGGCCATTTGCTGGTGGCGGATCAGCAGCCTGCGCTAGAGCGTGTGTTGGCGATGGGCGCTTGGTCACCGGTTGAGCACTTTGGCTGTTTGAATACCAGCGAGTGGCAGCTGCGCCTGGAGCGCGCTGATGGAAGCCGTTTTTTAGTGCTGCATGTTGGGGCAGACGGTGAAGAGGATGGTGTGGTCGAGTGGGGGTTAACGGGTGAGCATAATGCGCGTAATGCGCTTGCAGCACTTGCGGCGGCGAGCCGTTGCGGGGTAGACCTAGCCCGCGCCTGCGCTGCGCTAGCGCGATTCCAAACGCCGCGTCGCCGTCAAGAGGTGGTGGGTGAAGTTAATGGGGTGCAAGTAATAGATGACTTTGCTCACCACCCAACGGCTATTGCGGCTACGTTGGCCGGCCTGCGTGCGGCCACCACCAGAGGGCGATTGCTGGCGGTGATTGAACCACGCTCTAACACCATGCGCCTGGGGGCGTTGCGCGAGCGATTAAATGAGAGTGTTGCTGATGCTGACGCGGTGTTTTGGTTTCAGCCTGCCGGTTTGGATTGGTCAATGGAGTCGTTAGTGGCTGAGCAAGGTGACCGGGCAGCGTTATTTAGCGACATCGATACGCTGGTTCATGCGGTTGTTACCCAAGTGTCACCCCTTGACCGTATCGTCGTCATGTCCAATGGGGGGTTCGAACGTGTTCACCAACGCCTGTTAAGCGCGCTATCTACCAAGGAGAAAATTGAGTGACAGACTTTAAACCGCCGGTAACCGTTGCTTTGACCGGTGCCTCGGGAGCGCAGTACGGCCTACGTTTGATAGACGTGCTGGTAGAGGCTGGGCATGAAGTGTGGGTAATGATCTCTAAGGCGGCCCATATGGTTATCGCCACTGAAACCGAGCTGACGTTACCTGCTCAGCCCAAACGTTTGGTAGACGCGCTTACTCAGCGAAGTAGCGCTAAACCCGGCCAAATTCGTTGCTTTGGCCGTGAAGACTGGATGGCTCCGGTGGCCTCGGGTTCTGGCGCGCCTTCTGCGATGGTCGTTTGCCCCTGCTCAACAGGCACGCTGTCAGCGGTGGCAACGGGGGCAAGCAATAACTTAATCGAGCGCGCGGCAGATGTGGCGATCAAGGAGCGCCGAACGCTGGTACTGGTACCTCGTGAAAGCCCGTTTTCACCCATTCACCTGGAACATATGCTGACGCTAAGCCGTCTTGGCGTGGTCATTTTGCCAGCTGCTCCAGGGTTTTATCATCGGCCGCAGGCTGTGGAAGACCTGATCGACTTTATTGTTGCGCGTATTCTCAACCAGTTGGGCATTACACACACACTCATTCCGCGCTGGGGCGAAGCGGGGAGCGCGGCACTGGAAGAG
>SKHS01000042.1 GCA_007116835.1 Halomonas sp. | reverse complement strand
AGTTGGTGCCGTTCTGCGCTTGAACCGTCAGCTCACGAATGCGCTGCAGGTTGTCGTTGATTTGGTTCAGACCACCTTCAGCCCTTTGCGCGATGGAGATACCATCGTTGGCGTTACGCTGCGCCTGTGCCAGACCAGTAATCTGGGAAGTCATGCGGTTGGCAATAGCCTGACCGGCCGCATCATCCTTGGCGCTGTTGATGCGCAGGCCGGAACTCAGGCGCTCCATGGAGGTTTGCAGCGCGTTTTGCGATTTGGACAGGTTGGACTGGCCGATCATCGATGTGATGTTGGTATTGATCACTGACATGGTGTGATTCTCCTTGCTTGGACACTGGCCTAGTAGGCCTGCTTTTCGGCCACTGTGTGTGCCGTTATGTTAATTAACGGCACGGCGAGGGGAATCTTTAGGCCGTTTAGTAAAAAATAATGTTAATTTTAATCTATTGGGCTTAGGGGCCGCCTAGTACGAGTAGAAGACGGCCTGCCCGTTCATTCACCTCAGAAGCCATTGATTCATGTGATGAGCGCAGGCCAAACGGCAACCATCAACGAAAACGCGCGTCATAATGCATCAGAGGTTTCTAACGTAAGTACCGCGCCCTTATGCACACAACGACTGCCTCTCTTCACCTGTATGACGTGGTGTACGTCATTGTGCCCCGCCTGCAGCAGGCGAAAGTGTTGGTTAACAACACCCTAGATGCACTGATTGAGACCGCTAACCACCCCACCGATTTACACACCCGGCTAGAACAGCGCCGGGCGTTCACGTTGGAGCTGCAGGCTACCCACACCAACCTAGAGCACCTGCTGGAACGCTACCGCGCCGATGTGCAGGCGCTGCTGGAAAGCGGTGGCCGCCACGGTAACCGAGCCATTACCCCAGATGCCATGGAACACGACGCCATCGAACGGGCGAAGGATATTTACCAAAAGGTGGTGGCCTTCCAAACCGGGCGGCGCAGCGTGCCGTGGTAGGCCGACCGCGTGGCGGCTCTGCGTCGCTTGAGTATCATGAGCACCGGCCTGAAGCCATGTTCAACGCCATTACTCAGTGCGGTGATAGTTATCCCGCCCTTTAAATCGGCAAAATTTGGTATGGTTAAACTAACACCAGCTGTCATTACGCTATGACGCCAGGGGTTAAGCCGGTGCCCGAGCAGTGGCGCAAGGATAATCCCGAGCTGATCAGCGGCGAGCACTCTGCCTCCGCGCTGCTCTGGGAAGGATCCAAGCAGAGCGGGCCGCGACATCGCCCGCCAAACGGACAAGGAAGAAGGCAACGGCATGACATCCCACCCTACGGTTTTACCCACGCAGGCCGAGCGTATTCTGTCGTTCTGGCACAAGGTCGAATTTTTCGAATCCGCCGAGCTTAAGGGCATCGATCACGGCAAGGGCGCTATTCACTACCGCAGTGATGAGTTGCTGGAAGCACCGACCTGTCTGCCGTGGCTTGATCCGCAGCAACGTCGCCGTGCAGGCAAACAGTATCGTCCCGAGAATGCGTACCGCTTCAAGCTCTACCTGGGCGTGTTTGCGCGCAGCGACATTTTCCGCGTTGCCCGCGAAGCGTATCCGGAGAAAACCGAAGCCTGGGTGGAACGCAGCCAAGATGAGGGGCTAACCTGCTCGATGAGCGTAGAGGTGAAGGACGATGGCTGCATCGATCAAGACAGCGTTGAGGTATCTACCGCGCCCTGGATGCTAGGCGCATTGCAGCAAGGCACGCTGGATGATGCCACGCTGGATGCGTTTGAAACGGCAACGGCACTGTTTCGCGAGCAACTCACCACCCTTCTAACCGTGGCCGATAACCTCAAACGCGAGCATGGTCTACCGCCCAAACTCACGACGTTCGAGCTGATCGAAATACTCAAGGCGATACAAAGTTGGACTGCCTTTACGCCGGAAAGCGAGTCGCCAGCGTTGGTCGTGCAGCTATTTTCGTCCACCAAGAACGTCACCGAAGACCCAGCCCAAAGCGAGGTTTTAGCGTGGTCTGCGCTGGGTGATCTTACCCATCGGCTGGAAACTGCTGCAGAAGCGTCAGCCGCGTCTGAAAACGCAACGGTGTCGATCAACGAGATCGCCATTCTCAACAGTTTCTTTATTCATGACCTGGAAGCGGTCATGAAACATATGAAGACTCAGGGGCTCGCACCTGGTTCGCCCCTGGCGTGCTATCTGACAGGGGAGAGCCAGCGCCACCCAGACCTTCTGCGGCCAGAAGGACGTGAGCTGCTGATGCGCACATTGGCTCCCGAGCGCATGCCTGATGGCCGTTGGCCGGATAAAGACGAGCATTCGATGAGTCTGATGCAACAGTTCGCCATCAACACTATTGATGACACACTGGCAAAGACCGGGCTCTACTCCGTTAACGGCCCACCTGGCACCGGCAAGACGACCATGCTGCGCGATCTGGTCGCCCGTAACATGGTCAAGCGCGCCGAGGTACTGGCCTCGCTTTCGTCACCAGAGGCAGCGTTCGGCGAGGATCTGCATGCCAACATCGATGGCGACACCCTTATTAAAACGCTGATTCCCGAGCTGACCGGCTTCGAAATGGTGGTGGCTTCCAGCAACAACGCGGCGGTGGAGAACGTCACACGAGAATTGCCGCAAACCAAGGCGT
>SKHS01000010.1 GCA_007116835.1 Halomonas sp. | reverse complement strand
TATCAAGGGCATTATTAATCGCCTGCAGCATATTCATAGTGGGCATATTACGCCTCCCCCTGGGATTCTGTGGACGTGTTTACCTCAAGGTCTAGCGACCGCGCGCCACGCGGATAGGCGTCTGGGTAGCGACGAATATGACGCTTAAGTTGGTCGTATTGACGCTGTAACTCTGGGGTTATGTCGGCGTAGACATCAGTAATCAGCGAGTCCAGGGAGGGTGGAGAGCGTTTTTCTGCCCGTTTCATAGTATCCAATACTTCTCGGCGCAGCGTTTCCTGCTCGCTGGCTTCCTCTTCGTCACTCCACCAACCTTTTTTTGTTAGCCACTTTTGCATGCGCAGTATGGGGTCTTTTAAGCGCCATGCTTCTTCTTCGCTTTTAGCCCGGTACCCCGAAGGATCATCAGAAGAAGAGTGGGCAGCAAGCCGATAAGACATTGCTTCAATGAGTACCGGCTGATTCTGCTCAACGGCAATCTTGCGCGCTTGACGTGTCGCTTCATAGACCGCTAACGCATCGTTACCATCCACACGAATGACGTGCATGTGGTAGCCAAATGCTCGCGGGGCAATGCCGTCAGCGGCAAACTGCTCGGTAGAAGGTGTCGAAATGGCATAGCCGTTGTTACGGCAGAAAAAGATTACCGGCACTTGATGAACGGACGCCATATTCAGTGCGGCATGGAAGTCACCTTCAGACGCCGCCCCCTCGCCGAAAAATGTCAGCGTGCAGTGCCCATCGCCCGCTAATTTTTGGCCATAGGCATAGCCAGTTGCCTGGGGAATCTGCGTTGCCAGGGGGGAGGAAATGGTCATGTAGTGCAGCTTACGAGAGCCATAATGAATCGGCATTTGACGGCCTTTGCCGTAGTCCAGCTCATTGCCGAACAGCTGATTCATAAACTCATCAATGGAGAAACCGCGATACATTAATGCGCCTTGCTCGCGGTATTGCGCCATGATCATATCGGCATCGTCTAACGCAGCGGCGGCTCCAACAACGGCAGCCTCTTCACCCGTACTTTGCATGTAAAAACTTAGCCGACCCTGGCGCTGGGCGGCCATCATGCGTTCGTCTAAAATACGCGTGGCCAACATGGCGTAATACAGCCGGCGGGCATGGTCACGAGACAGGTCTGGTTCGTTAGCGCCTTCGTAAAGCTCACCTTCGGCATCAAGCAAGCTAAACGTCGCGATTGAAAATTCGTCGCCGGTCATAAAGAGCGGCTGGTGTGCATACTGTGTCATCTTTATTATCCTTGTATTACCCCTTTTGAGGGCAGTGTTGTTGGTGTTGACCGTTTATGCCAGTGGATTTATCTAGCATAGGTCAAGCTTGTCGAGGTTCGTGTAACCTCAATCAACGCAACACAAGGACAGTAACTCAGTACGCTACTTTTAGGGATACAAC
Source organism: Halomonas sp. (assembly GCA_007116835.1). Classification (GTDB taxonomy): domain Bacteria; phylum Pseudomonadota; class Gammaproteobacteria; order Pseudomonadales; family Halomonadaceae; genus Vreelandella. The sequence goes on along the minus strand of SKHS01000010.1, from coordinate 1,236 downwards.
TTAAGACGCAGAGAGGCGTCGACGAAGCCGTTGTTGTATCGCTTCAAACAGGCTATCCACCGTTAAGGCAAGCAGCGCAATCAATAGCGCGCCTTGCAGCACATAGGCCATATTACCATTCACAATACCCGCGATGATGGGGTCTCCCAGGTTACTGGCACCCACCGTTGCCCCCAGAGCGGCCGTGGCAATATTAATAGTGATCGATGTGCGGATACCAGCCAATATGACAGGGGTAGCTAGCGGCAGCTCGACTCGACACAAGACTTGCCAGGATGTCATCCCCATAGCAAGCGCGGCCTGCTTAAGGCTCGTATCAACATCATTTAGCCCTGCCAAGGTATTGCGCACAATCGGTAGCAAGCCGTAAAGCATGAGCGCCACAATAATAGGCAATGTACCAAAGCCTAAAACAGGCACCGCCAGCGCCAGCACCGCGACCGGAGGAAAGGTTTGGCCAAGCGAAGCCACCTGGCCAACAAGTGGTAAGAAATCGCGCCCCCGTTGGCGCGTAACGGCAATCCCTGCCAGTACGCCCACGCTAATCGTTACCGCAGCGGCCACCCCAACAACGAACACATGCCGCCCCAACAGCGTATAAAACTCAGCGCGTGAGTAAATAATTTCACGGGCATCGGGTTCTATCCAGCGAAAACCGGGCTCTAAGAAAGGCATGCCCCATACCCCTGCCAGCAATAATACCGCCCAGCCGACAGGCCATAGCCCCCGAGATCTAGCAGCCGTTGGCTGGCTGCCGTGTACGCCGCTATGCATCACGATGACTTACCAACAAGCTGAGCCTCTTTAACTATTTTACGCAGAGACAGTTCGCCAATCGGCATATCATGCGGGTCAACCACAGTGAGCCTATCGCAGTGATCACGCAGCATCATGGAAAGCGCCTGGCGTAACGAGAAATTAGCGGGAATCCGCGCTTGAGCAGGCAGTGACTGTCCGAGCGATGTCATGTGATCTTTCACACGCGTGAGCGCAGCCTGCTTTAAACCACGCTCCAGTCCTCCTAATAACGACTCAACAAAGGGGTCGGCAGGGTGTTGCAGCAGCGCCAGCGGCGTTCCCTGCTGAACAATGCGTCCTTCTCGCATAACGACTAAATGATCAGCAAGCTTGAGTGCTTCATCCATATCGTGGGTCACGAAGACCACCGTTTTATGTAGTCGCGCCTGCAGCTTTGCCAGCTCATCTTGAAGCTTTTCGCGGGTAATGGGATCTAGC
>SKHS01000006.1 GCA_007116835.1 Halomonas sp. | reverse complement strand
TCAGCGTGATGCAGCAGCGCATTTTCGACCAATCCCAACCCCATGGCCGTTTTGCCCATACTCGGCCTGCCTGCAATGATGATGAGATCACCCGGTTGCCATCCGGCTGTCATCGCATCTAAGTCGGGGTAGCCCGTCGGGGTGCCTGTTACGCCACCGTCTGATTGACAGGCAGCATCGATCACATTGATGGCCCGGTTCAGCATGTCGGTCACGCTACTCAGGCCATGTTGTCGCTGGTCAACCAGCGTGAAAAGTTGTTGCTCACCCGCTTCCAGGATAGTTTCTGCTGATGCGCCTAGCGGATTCATAGCCTGCTGGGTGATGTCTCTGGTGATCCGAGCCAGCTCTCTTAATTGCCAACGATCACGGACAATTTCAGCATAAACCCCGGCATTAGCGGTCGATGGTGTGTTGCGTGCCAGTTCTGCTAGCGTCGCAACGCCACCGATCGCTTCCAGTTGCTGGCGAGAATCCAGCACTTCAGAAACTGTCACAACGTCAAGAGGGGTATTCCCTCTTGCGAGCTCTTTCATGGCCTCAAAGATCATCTTGTGCGTGGGGTAATAAAACATCTCTCCAGTGACAATATCTGCCACATCATCCCAGGCACGAGCGTCCAGCATGAGGCCGCCGAGCGTCGATTGCTCCGCTTCAATACTACATGGAGGTTGACCCTTAATGGATGCCTGCCCTTCACTGAAGGACTGATTAATGACGGACTGATTAATGGCACTCATTGCCCAGCCCCCTTGATCCCCATGCAATCAATGGCGGACTGCCATTCCGGGTTCAACTCGCATGCGACGGCTTTTATCAGGTCGCCGCCTGCGGGGGTAACACGCTTGGACGGTTTGACTGGTTCGTAACGGTGAATGGGTTCACCAGCAGCGCCTGCCAACTTAAACGCAGACAACATTCTGAAGGCGTTATCCAGCACAGTGACCCGCTGATCGCTGGTCAGCATGTTACGCAGCCCCTGCGCCACCTCTTGTGAATTGCGCGTCTCATCGAGGCGGTTCAACAACAATGCCAACGGCGGCACCGATAATGATGTATAGGCAGTGAGTTGTTCCAGTTCATCGAACATACCCAGGGTGCCACGCACAAACTCGCGCGCAGACAATACATCCGGTGTGACAGGAGAAAGCGCTTGATCAGAGGCAAGCACTGCTGCCTCCAGGGTGATAGAGCGAGCACCCTGTGTATCGAGCAGGATGACATCATAATCCTTCAGCTCACCCTGATTGAGCAGCTGGGAGAGCCGAAACCGCCCATCCGGCGCATTGAGCAACAACTGCGGTAGCTGGCCCTGGTAATCATTGGAGGCGACCAGATCCAAACCATCAATGACGGTGTTCGACACAATCCGTTCGGGGCGTGTCTCACTGAGAGCCATCAGCTCGTAGACACCACCAGGGGCATCAAATGAGAGGGGATAATAGCTGGAGAGCGAGGGCTGACTATCCAGGTCAACGACCAGAACACGAAGACCCGCGTCAGCAAGGAGGCCGCCAAGGTTAGCGGTGGTAGTGGTTTTTCCGACGCCACCTTTCGTCGACAACACAGAAATAATACGCACAAAAACACCTCATTCCGTTGGGCTAGGAAGAGGTGGACAAAAATCACCATTTAAAAATTAGGTCTTAGGGCTTGCTTAAACGCCATATTTTGGTGCCGACACCAGGAGTCGAACCCGGGACCTACTGATTACAAGTCAGTTGCTCTACCAACTGAGCTATGTCGGCGCTTCGCGTTTTCTTGAGAATTTGACTGCTTTACTGCTACGCTTTGCAATCAACAAGAAATCTTGTTGGCAATGGCTGGGGTACCAGGATTCGAACCTGGGAATGCCGATACCAAAAACCGGTGCCTTACCACTTGGCGATACCCCAACGTTTGGTGGCCAGAGACGGAATCGAACCGCCGACACGGGGATTTTCAATCCCCTGCTCTACCAACTGAGCTATCTGGCCGCTGCCAACGGTGCGTATTAAACTAAAAACTCAGCTTTTCGTCAACACTTTCGTGAAACTTTCTTTCTAGTCACGTGCTTAGGGCTCTTCCTGACAGGGTCAAAAATGGGCAAAAGCCACGCCAGCCGTGGGCTGCGCCGAGCTTCACCCCTTTGCAGCCTTTCTTCCTAAATGCTTAGGCCTGGGTTGGCGGCACGTAACCTTCGGCTTGGTCTGTGGTTTCGTTGTCCAGAAAACGTTGCATCTGATCCATTAAGTAAGCGCGTGCTTCAGGCTCCAGCATATTCAAGTGCTTTTCGTTAATCAGGCGCGTTTGCAGCGCTTGCCACTCCTCCCAAGCCTGTTTAGACACTGTGGCTTGAATTTCTTGCCCTTGCTTACCCGGCAGCGGTGGAAGCGGCAGAGCGGGTAGCTCTTGTTGGTACTTGCGGCATAGCACTGTGTTGCTCATGGGGCTCTCCTTTCTAATTAGCGGTACTGACGACAAGGTAACATCGCACGTGATATTAACGCGATGGCGATGGCCCTGGCGTTGGGTCTAGGGCAAACGTCGCCAGTTGGCTAAGCAGCGCTTTAACCGGTGCTGCCAAGCCGAGCGCAGGCGGATCATTCACGTCATACCATACGCCGTCTTCTCTTACGCCGCTCAGCCTATCGCAGTTGACCGGCTGAGGTGTTATCGATAGGCGAAAATGGCTAAAGGTGTGGGTAAAGCTGGATAGTGGCGCCTGGCGCTCTGGGGAAACCACATGATCAGCTAGCCAATCGTTAAGCTCACTATGGCGTTCAAATTGGGGCAAGCTCCATAGGCCACCCCACAGGCCATTAGGTGGACGTTGCTCTAACCAAACCCGCCCTTGCTTGTCTTGCAGCATAAGCATAATGGTTTCACGCGTAGGCAAGGCTTTTTTAGGTTTGGAGTCGGGAAAGCGCTGCGGCTCACCTTGAGCGTAGGCTCGACATACGTCGTTAAATGGGCAAATCAGACAATCAGGTTTACTGCGTTTACATAGCGTGGCACCGAAATCCATGATGGCTTGAGTATAGTCGGCAAGACGGGTAGCTGGCGTATAATACTCAGCCAGCGCCCACAGTGAACGCTCTATTGCTGGCTTACCTGGCCAGCCAGAGATGGCATGCAAGCGGGTTAAAGATCGCTTTACGTTGCCGTCTAAGATCGCTGCCTGCTGATCAGAACTTTGTTTATCCGAGCTTTGCGCGATGATTGCGCCAGCCGTGGAACGGCCTATGCCAGGCAGCGCCGTCAGCGCCTCAACGCTGTCTGTGGGCAGCTCTCCCCCATGAGACGCTAACGCCACCTGAGCTGCTTTATGCAGGTTACGAGCCCGGGCGTAGTAGCCAAGTCCTGTCCAAAGATGCAGCACCTCATCCTGGGGCGCGTTGGCCAGCGCTGCCAAGGTAGGGAAGTGCGTCATAAAGCGTTTGAAATAGGGAATGACCGTCGTGACCTGGGTTTGCTGAAGCATTATTTCAGACACCCACACGCGATACGCGTTACGGGGTGACTGCCATGGCAAATCGTGGCGACCATACTGATCAAACCAAGTGAGTAAGCGGCGTTGAAACTCTTCAGCCGTTAGGCATGGCGTGGGCATATCAGCCATAGAAACTCCTCAAAACAGTAAAACGTCACCAGCCATTAGCCGGCCGTCCACCTTGTGACTGCGGTCATGTATACGAAAAAAAACGCCGGCGTTCAGGCCGGCGTAGCACTTCGTACATAAATTCAGCGCTTGGGTACAAGCTTGGTTAACTGGGTACAAGCTTAGTTAAATAGACGACGAATTCCTTCACGAAGCTCCTGACCTGCACCTTCACCCAAACGTTCGTCGATGCGATCCAGAGACTCTCCTAGCCGCCCTTCCAACTCCTCTTCAACGCGGCTACCGGCTTCACTGCGCAGCAGGTCGGCCACGGCGGCTTGGAAAGCGGTGCGGTCAAAGCGACACCATTGCGCTTTATCATCGCCTATATGGCCTTCACAGCGTACCGGCAGCGGCAGCTGCTCTAAACGAGGGTTCACCTGGCAAGCCGCATCGGCAGTATCTACTAAGCGCGCATTCGTCCGCGTGATGAAGTTCATCGTATTGAGGTTAAATTCCCCATCGCCTTGCACGTCGATCCCAGGCAGTGTAATGCTTAAGTTCTCACTAGACGCCACTCCGTTGCGCAATTGAATAGTGGCTTCGAATCGCTCAAAGCGGGTATCTGGATGCCACTCTCGCACGGTTCCCTGACCTTCTAACTGAGCGACCAGTTCGCACATTTCCTGGGAAATATTGGTCTTCAGAATAGCCCCCTCTTTTAACCGGGCGTTTAGCTCACCGTTCAAGTTACTGATCAGCACACCACGACTATTCCCCTGAGAGGTGAGTGCACCCTCTAGGTTGAAACGGCCTCGCAGCGGTGCTTCTTCTTCGCTGAAAGACTCAATGAGTGGTGCAACCTGTACGTTACTGATAAGAGGCGAGAGCTGCCATTCCAGCACACTTCCTGTGGCATTAAGCTGGCCAGTGGCGTTAAGTTCGCCGTCGTAGAAACGCGATTCAAAGGCGGTGAGCTGATGGTCACCACTTTCACCGCGTAAGCTTAATCGCGTTTTATCGAAGGTTAGTCCTGCCAGCACGAGTTGATCGACGCTTAAATCACCTTCCAGAGAGAGTGTGCTAAGCCACTGCTGTGGCAACAGTGCGCCGTCGGTTTGTGCGAATGCTTTACGTAGCATCCCCCGACTGGCCTGCTGGGCCGTTTCCGGGCCGGGCAGGTAGTAGTCCATATTCAACTTGTCGCCTTCCAAATCGAAGGCCAGCTGCGTGCCATCCAGCGCCGTAGAGAGTTCACCCGTAAAGGTGCTGTCATCTACCACCAGAGAAAGGCGTGGCAGCGAAATACGTACTCCATCACCCTCGATAGGGCTCGTCATCGCTACATCTCTCAGTGCGCTCTCATTGGCCGTGTTCAGGGTAATACCTGCTCGTGAAAGCCAAGGTCGGAGCGTAAAAGGAGCGGCCGTGATCTGACCTCGATATTCAGGGGCGGTCAGCATCTGCTCAACGTTTAGATGGCCGCTTACTCGCAGGCCATCTGGCCCGGTGAGCTGGGCATCTTTGAGTTGAGCAGTCTGTAATACCCAGTCACTTTCCAAACCAAAGGCCAACGAAAGCGCAAGGCTACCCTGCCAATGTTCGGGGTGGCGCAACCCTGCATCTATTACGCCTTCACGAATCGTAAGCTGTTTCTCCGCCATACGGGCGACTATTTCCGCCGCTTTTAAGCTCAACTGTTGCGGCTCGCTCTCTTCGGCACGACGCGTGCGCGTAGTCAGCTGGGTATTTTCAAAGGTGAGCTGTTCGTTCTCTAAGCCTAAGCGAAGACGGGTTTCCAAGTTCACGTCGCTGGTTAGCTCAGGAGAACGCTCCAGGGCTTCTGCATCTAAGCGGTTATGCTTTGTTAGGGTAAACATGACTTTCAGCGGAAACGAGCGCACAGGGTTGACGTTAGTGCCTGAGATATTCAGCGGCTGCGCACGCCACAGTGCTTGGTTTTGCTCATCACGAAAACGAATATCGGCACCTTTAACCTCTACACTCGCGATGTTTAACACAACCGATAGGTTACCAGCATCTGCGTTGAGTCCAGCGCTTGCCGGTGCCAAGACGGTTTCTGCTGTTTCGTTGCTTTTCTCGGCCAAACGCTCTAATAGCGGCTCCCAGTTCCCCACGCCTTCTTCGTTCTTGACCAGATTCAAGCGCATACCGTCCAGGGTTAAACCATCAACGGCGATTTCACCCCGCAACAGCGGAGCAAAGGCGACGCTAACTTCGGCCCGGTTAATTGCGGCAAACGCGGTCTCATCCTGAGCCTGCTCGGGCAACCATGCTCTTGCTCGTTCTACGCTAACCCCTATGCGCGGATAAAATGACCACGCAATAGGGCCTTCCAGCGCTAAATTAAGTCCGGTTTGCTCTTCTATTACATTGGTTAAACGGGGTTTAAAGTCTTCTGGGTCGAGAAAGGTGGTGACATACACCACAGCGGCGACAGCAACAATCGCCAAGATACCTACAGCGGCCAGCAAAATGCGTAGTAACTGTTTCATTTACCCTTTTCCTTGTGGGTCGAGCTCAACAAAATCACTGGTTGCCGGTGCGTCTGGTTGAACAGTGTGTTCATTGGCTATTGGCCGATAACCTAACTTGGAAAGCAGTACGCGGTCGGCTAACGGCAGCGATGACGTTTCAATACGCAGCACACGGCCTTCTTGTTTTGCCTGTTCACCTAACAGCGCCATCAAGCGGGTGCCTACACCGCGCCGACGTGTGGTCTTACGCACACACAAATCTGACAGCCACCAAGCACGGTCGTCCGCTTCTTTGACGGCAACCGCGCCCAGCAGGCGATCATTAAAGTGCGCGCAGGCGAAAAAGTGCTGCCCTTTTAAGTGTTGTTCGATAAAAGGGATGACGGTGGGTGTGGGCATACGCTCTTGAGGGGCATCTTCATAGATACGTCTGATATCAATGCGCACCTGTTCTTGTGCCTCCCAACGGGCTTGGTCGACATAATGCAGTGTCACCGGCATGGTAAAATCCTCTTTGACAGAGCAGCAAGGCTGCTATTCTACCGCCAGCAAAAGCGGCTACCTTGCGCGCATTGTAGCGGATGGGGGCGCTGATTCTCTATAATGCTTGTTTTGGTCATAGGTTATGTCCTAGTCCAATGGTGGCATACTACCGTCACCCTGCCGTTTATTCCTCAGAGTGCGCCCCAGCGCAGGAGATGCAACATGTCAGCGCGTATTGCCACGGTAAGCCGTGACACCAACGAAACGCAGATCACGGTCAGCGTCAATCTCGACGGCGAAGGCCGCCTTCGCTGTGAAACCGGCGTCCCGTTTCTTGACCATATGCTTGATCAAGTGGCACGGCATGGGATGGTGGATCTCGATATTGACGCAAAAGGCGATCTACATATTGATGATCACCATACGGTTGAAGACCTGGGCATTACGCTAGGCCAAGCGTTTCATCAAGCGATCGGCGATAAACGCGGTATTTACCGCTATGGCCATGCCTACGTGCCGCTTGATGAAGCCCTATCGCGAGTCGTCATCGACTTTTCTGGCCGCCCAGGCCTTTACATGAATGTCGATTTCACTCGCGATACCATTGGCAGCCTGGACACCCAACTGTTTTGGGAGTTTTTCCAGGGCTTTGTCAACCATGCCCGTGTCACACTGCATATCGACAATGTAAAAGGCTTTAATGCTCATCACCAGGCTGAGACTATTTTTAAAGCGTTTGGTCGCGCGCTACGTATGGCGGTGGCAGAAGACCCACGCATGGCGGGACAGATGCCATCCACCAAAGGAAGCCTATAATGCCGAGCATTGCTGTTAGCGGTAGCTTGCCCATGAAAACCAGGAGCGCTTTATGACCATCGCGGTAATCGATTATGGAATGGGTAACCTTCACTCTGTGGCAAAAGCGCTTGAGCATGTTACCCATGAAAATGTCATTATTACCCGCGACCCTCGGTGTATTTTAGGCGCAACGCGTCTGGTACTTCCCGGCCAGGGCGCTATTCGTGACTGCGTGGGCGAGCTTGAGCGCACTGAGCTACGCGGCTTAGTTGACGATATTCTTAAACGCCAGGCTAAACCCTTGCTGGGTATTTGCGTGGGACAGCAAATGCTGATGGAGCGAAGTGAAGAGAACGGCGGCGTGGACTGCCTAGGTTTTTTCCACGGCAGCGTCGATCGTTTTCCGGCCAATATGCGTGATGATTACGAGCAGCGCCTGAAAGTACCGCACATGGGCTGGAATCTCGTGGCACAGCATCACGACCACCCGCTATGGGCAGGTATTGACGATAACGAACACTTCTATTTTGTGCACAGCTACTACGTCAATGCAGCTGAAGACGCGCAGGTGTTTGGCACGACTCAGTATGGCAAGGTGTGCGCCCACGTAGCGATTGGCCGCGACGCCACTTTCGCCGTACAGTTCCATCCTGAAAAAAGCTCCCGCGCAGGCCTTCGCCTGCTGGAAAATTTTGTCACCTGGACGCCCTGAGAGGTTTCACTATGTTGGTAATTCCCGCGATTGATCTCAAAGACGGCCAGTGTGTGCGCTTGAAACAAGGCCGCATGGAAGAGGCGACCTCCTACGGCGATGATCCTGTTGCTATGGCCGCCCGCTGGGTGGAAGAGGGGGCGCGTCGTTTGCACTTGGTTGACCTAAACGGTGCCTTTGAAGGCAAGCCGATAAACGGCGATGCCGTGACCGCAATTGCCCGCGCCTACCCGAACCTGCCTATCCAAATTGGCGGGGGCATCCGCTCGGCAGAAACCATTGAGCATTATCTCAATGCTGGGGTGTCTTACGTCATTATTGGCACCAAAGCGGTCAAGGAGCCTGACTTCGTTGGCGAGATGTGCCGTGCGTTTCCAGGCCATATTATTGTTGGTCTGGATGCTAAAGATGGCTATGTGGCCACCGATGGCTGGGCGGAAGTATCCACCCTGAAAGCGACCGAACTCGCCAAGCGCTTTGCCAATGACGGCGTCTCAAGCATTGTCTATACCGACATTGCCCGCGACGGTATGATGCAAGGCGTCAACGTGGAAGCCACTGCTGCGCTCGCCCGTGAAGGCGGCCTACCGGTAATTGCTTCCGGCGGCGTCACCAATTTAGATGACATCCGTGCGCTGTGTGATGTCGCGGATAGCGGTATTTTAGGCGCAATTACCGGCCGCGCGATTTATGAAGGCAGCCTGGATGTGGCAGAAGCCCAGCGCTTAAGCGACCAGCTTCGCGGAGGCAGCGCATGAGCTTAGCGAAACGCATTATTCCTTGCTTGGATGTCGATGCCGGGCGTGTGGTGAAAGGTGTTAACTTTGTTGGCATCCGTGATGCAGGCGACCCGGTTGAAATCGCCCAGCGTTACAACCAGCAAGGCGCCGATGAAATCACCTTTCTCGATATTACCGCCAGCCACGAAAACCGTGACACCACGGTCGAAATGGTAGAGCGCATCGCCGGTGAAGTATTTATTCCCCTCACCGTTGGAGGTGGCATCCGCAGCTGCGACGATATTCGCACCATGCTTAATGCCGGGGCTGATAAAGTCTCGATTAATACCGCTGCGGTGACTAACCCTGAGTTTGTTCGCGAGGCCGCTGAGCGCTTTGGCAGCCAATGTATTGTGGTCGCGATTGACGCTAAACAGGTTTCCAAAGAAGGCGAACCGCCACGCTGGGAAATCTTTACCCATGGCGGGCGTCGACCGACGGGACTGGATGCCATTGAATGGGCTAAGAAGATGGTGGAATTTGGCGCAGGCGAACTGCTGTTGACCAGTATGGATCGTGACGGCACAAAGGTGGGCTTCGACCTCGGCGTTACCCACGCTATTGCTGAAGCCGTTAGCGTGCCGGTCATTGCCTCCGGGGGCGTAGGAAACTTAGACCATTTAGTCGATGGCGTGCTGAAAGGCGGTGCCGATGCGGTACTGGCAGCAAGTATCTTCCACTTTGGTGAGTACACGATACCGGAAGCAAAACGTTATATGGCTGAACGCGGCATCGAAATGCGCCTCTAACGGGAACTCATAGAAACGAGCCCTTTTTTCAGGAGCATTACATGCCTCGTCCTTATCAATGGATAGGAGGGTTAGCAGGGGTTTGGCTGAGCACGTTGGTCTCAGCCTCTTCTCTGCCCGACTCCGCCTGGCCGCCCGCCTTAGAGCTCGATCACGCATTGGTGCAAACCAGTCTATTAACACGCCACTTCGACCCTGACCCGGAGCATATTAATCAGCAGAAGTTGATCAGTATCGAGCTGCACAACCCTGACCGCTGGCTAACGGGGGCGGCATGGTTTAAAAACTCCTTCGATCAACCCACCTGGTATGTCTACGCCGGCCGAGAATTTCCTCTCTGGCAAGTCGCTGGAGAGATCAACATACGCGCCAAACTGACAGGCGGGCTGCTGCGCGGTTATAAAGGTGAATACCGCGATAAAATCCCCCTTAATCATTTTGAAATCGCGCCTGCGCTATTACCCAGCATTGGTGTGCAATGGGGGCGCGTAGAATCAGATCTGATTATCTTCGGCACCGCCGGC
>SKHS01000296.1 GCA_007116835.1 Halomonas sp. | reverse complement strand
GAGCGCAATAAAAACAACGGGTTAAAGGGTGGTAGACCTAAAACCCAAGACAACCCAGAAGAAACCAAAAAACCCACTGGGTTATCTGGGAACCCAGAAGAACCCAAAAAAGCCGATAGTGTTAGTGTTAGTAAGAGTGACAGTGATAGTGATAGTAAAGATCATAAAAAACCTATATCGCCTGTCGGCGAGTCTGCCACTAAAAAACCTAAATCTAAAAAGGTTGAATTTGATGAATCTAAGGTTGTAGACGTTTGGAATGGTTTAGGCTGTATTAAGCACACTATGATTACCAAGGCGGCTAGAGGATCAATCGAAAAGTCATACAAGGAATATTTGTCCGACTGCAAGAAATCAGAAAAAGAGCCACAAGAGGCGACCGACTGGATTATCAACTACCTGCAAAAAGGATTTGCTAACTGGATGACAGATCACCATAGACAATTCAATGATGGCCAGTGGGCAGCAGATCTTGAGTTCGCAATGAGACTAGCGACATACGAAAAAGTAAAAGCCACTATTGTGACTCAGCGCACATCAACGGGGCTGGCAGTGGTGCATAATGACAACCAACCGGTTGGGCAACAGGCAAAGCAACAGGCCGTCAAGCTGAGTCCATCCGAGAAATTTAGACAAATGCTAAAGGCGCAAGGGAGAGAGGTTAAGTTTTGACAAAAGAAGATGCGATAGAGGCTATCCGCAAGTATCCAGAATTAGCGGCTGAAATGGCTGCAAGCAAAACTGAGCTTGAGATAATAAACATGGGTGGCGTTGTTACCACTGCAATGCTAAGGGATTATTCGAAAGAAAACGCATCAAGGTTTATGGCTAAGCTAATCCGCAAGGGTTATTTTAAGCGTGTATCTTGGGGTGTATATGAGAGATTGTAAGGGGTTTTAATATGAGTGAATTAATAGATATTTTTAACACGGAAAAAAAGTACAAAGTGATTTATTGCGATCCAGCGTGGCAATTCAATAACAAGAAAACAGGCGGCTCAATGAAATCAGCAGCAGAACAGCACTACCGAGTAACTAGCATTAATGATATGTGTGCGCTGCCAATTGAAAATCTAGCCGAGGATAATTCACTTCTTGTTATGTGGTATTGCTCATCAATGTTCGATGAGGCAATTAAGCTTGCTAGAGCATGGGGCTTCCGAATTGTCAATATCAACGGCTTTGTGTGGGATAAAGAGACCATTCACGGAAAAGATCATTTCGGCATGGGTAGCATTACTCGTGCAAGCACGGAGTCCGCTTTAGTTGCAATTAAGGGAAAGGCGGGAAAAGTAATCGTCAATCGTGGGGTCAGGAATAAAATCCGCGCAAAAGTCGGAGCGCACAGCGAAAAGCCGCAAGAGTTTAGGGATGCGATAGAATTAATGTGTGGCGACGTATCGAGGATTGAGTTATTTGCTCGCAAAGCTGTCGATGGGTGGGATAGATGGGGAGATGAGGCATAATGGAAATAGAACGCGCGTTGCACTTTCTCAAATCAACCGCAGCACAATACGCCAAGGCAAAAGCTGAGTGTGTTTATCTGACTGAATTCCGCAAATCAAAGAAAGCCATTTTGATTCGTGAGGCTGAGAGTAAGGGGATTAAGACGGGTCAGGAAAGGGAAAGTTACGCTTACTCCCATCATGAGTACATTCAACTACTGGAGGGGCTAAAAGTAGCAACCGAGGAGTCAGAAAGATTGAGGTTGCTTGTTAAATCGGCCGAGGTGCAGATAGATATATGGAAAACCAACCAAATGCGAAATATGAGCGAGGCTAGGTTACGATGAGTAAATGCAAATGGTGCAAGCAAGAAATAACTGGAGATGAAATAAAAACGCCAAGGGGTAAGTTCTGTTCAATGTCTCACATATTCGAATTTACCGACCAAAAAAAGAAAGAGGCCATAAAGCGGGCTGAATTGAAACGAGAGCGAGATAAAAGAAAAGACATAGCTTTACGCAAAGAAAAGATTAAGACCATCCCAGAATTGATTAGAGAGGCTCAGGCGGCGGTTAACTACTACATTAGAATGAGAGACTACGGCAATCGGTGTATTAGTTGTAACTCTCTACCAGTTCAAAAGCGTGGCGGGACTATGGATGCTGGTCACTATCGCTCAAGGGGTGCAGCTCCGCAATTGCGGTTTAACGTGCTGAATATCCATGGGCAATGCGTTAAGTGTAACCGGTTTAACTCTGGTAATGCTGTTGATTATCGAATCGCGCTAATTAATAAGATTGGGCTGGAGTTGGTCGAGGGGTTGGAGTCGAATAATAAACCTAGAACTTTTAGTCGTGACTACCTTTTGAGAGTTAAGAAGATATTTAGAAAGCGCGGTAACTGGTATAAAAAACGAAAAGAAGCACATGTTTGTGATAGCACTCACAGATTTAATCTGATAGACGAGCTATGATTGTTATATCTAAACAAACGGAGATATAAAATGGAGCTACTGCTAAAATGGATACCGAATTCAAATCCTGATTTCATTGGGATTTACCAGTTGGTTGACATGGATACTGAGCAGGTATTGATTGAGGGTAATGTTGAATTAATTACTGAGTACATCAAGAATAATAGCCTGGCTAGTGGTGATGGCTGGGTGTGGGAGGGGTGAGTTATGACACCATGTGAAATGGCGGGTTATAAGGTTGGGGATCGATTTCGTGTTGATAAGGT
>SKHS01000053.1 GCA_007116835.1 Halomonas sp. | reverse complement strand
CTGCAAGCATTGGAACATTTGCGCGACGATCCGCGAGCTCAGGGCATGGAGCTCGTTGTCTTCGGCCAACGTGCGCCGCAGTCACCCCCCAACCTAGGCTTCCCCATCCACTACACCGGCCACCTGCACGACGACCTCAGCCTGCGCGCACTCTACAGCGCCGCCGATGCCATGGTGATTCCATCGCGCCTGGACAATCTGCCCAACACCGGCGTCGAAGCCCAGGCCTGCGCCACCCCGGTGGTCGCCTTCAACACTGGTGGCCTTCCCGACATCGTAGAACACAAACGTACTGGCTATCTCGCCAGGGCATTCGACACTGAAGATCTTGCCCAGGGCATCGCTTGGGTGCTGTCACAGCGCGAGACAGGGGAATTGGGTAAGCAGGCGCGGTCGCGGGCAGAGACGCGATTTGCTGCACCCGTGGTGGCGGCGCATTATCGGGCGGTGTATGAGCGTTGCTTAGTCCTGAAAACGGCTTGAATCCTGTGCGAATGGCGCAGTTGCAGACACCATCGACGATATTCGCTTTTATGAAACGGCGCACCTGATCACCCGCTACATCGAACGTCCGTTGCTACCTGGCCAACACGCCGATTTTATTCGAGAATGATCGTTTTATGCGCCATCTGTTTATAACCCTGCGCCTGCAAGCAAATGTCAGAATTTATTGAACTTGATTCACGCTACAGCACAACGCGCCGTGTGCGCAAAATAGCGCCTGAAGTGGTTGAAGCAGAGTTGAAAGCTGCACATAAACCAGAAGATCAATTTAAAACCATCCTCTTCCAGCCCGAAGGAGAAGGTCGTACAGGTGAAGGCGGGTTACGCACAAAGGGATACTTCAAAAAAAGCAGCAAAGAAAAACCGTTGATTACGGTGATTACCGTTGTTTTCAACGGTGAGAAACATCTCGAAGAAACCATCCTAAGCGTCATCAACCAAACCTACGACAATGTTGAATACATCATCATCGACGGCAGCTCCACCGACCGCACTCTTGACATCATCGAAAAATACGAACATGCCATTGATTACTGGGTTTCTGAGCAAGACAACGGCATTTATGATGCGATGAATAAATCTTGTAGGTTATCACATGGAAATGCACTCTCCTTTCTGAACTCTGGTGACAGATATATAGGTGATGTATTGAGCGCTATAAAATCAATACCCTGCCTACTTCCATGCAAAGTCCAAGAAGCTGATGGAAGGGTCTGGAGAAAACTAGCTACTAGCCCAAAACAAGGCCTGCCCACTACACACCAGGCAATTATTTTCCAGAATCAGAAAATTCTTTATAATACAGCATACAAAATTTCAGCTGATTACGATTTTTTTCTCCGTCATCACGGGGATTTTAGCCTAACAAAAACAGACGAGGCCTATGTTTTATATGATAACTCAGGATTCAGCACGCAAAACAAGCTAATTAGGAATATCGAAATACTAGTAATTATTGCAAGGTATTTTGGGGCTTTGCGTGTTGTCAAGTTCTTAATGATCAAAGCCAATAAAAAATTGAGATTATTGCAAAGATGGCATACCTCTACATAATCCAGCAGATTTCTTCAGTGCTAGTTCTGCTGCGATTTCGCAGCCTTTATGCACTTTTGAGCATTGTGTTTTTTGCGATTATATTTATCTTCAAGAACGATACTTATGATCTCGTCTCTTACACAGCTATTTTCGCTTCCAATGCATCCGGATATGATAAGGAGCCATTATTCGCTAGTTTTGTTAGAGGAATTAACGCGTTTGTTGCTGACCCTCGAGGAGCGTTATATGTATATCAAGTTCTACTTTTGGTTTTAGTATCCAGTATCATAATCTTTTTTAAGAATGATCGACTATTGATATTATCGGTTCTTCTTTCAAGTGTTGCCGTTATGTTGGCAGTAAATAATAATCTAAGACAGGGCACAGCTAGTATATTAATTTTAGTAGCGCTTCTTTTATACCTAAAGGGGTATAAGAAAACATCAATTTTACTTGGTTTAAGCGCCACTGGGTTTCATTTGTCTACTCCCTTTTTTTTGGCGACTATTGTAGGGTTGGGAAAAATATTTAAGTCTATGCATCCGGTGTATTTTTCAAGAAAACGCCTTTTAATGATTCGCTTTTATATAGTTGGTTTTTTTCTCGCAATACTAGCCGGATCTTTATTTACCTTAATTTTAGACTATAGCCGCTATTTCAATTACTCTGGCGTCATTATGACACAAGGAAACGAGCGGACGCCTCTTGCGTTAAAGGTATGGTTAGTCTTCTTTGCTCTTGTGGTATCCGAATTCATTCTTAAATTACGTTCGATTGACCATGATGTTGATTTGTTACGTTTTTTACGTTTCAGTATATTATCTCTTGTCGGGGTACTTTCATTCAGTCCAAATTTCGATGAAATTGGGTCGCGTATTCTCTATTTTTACTTTGTTCTTGAAATGGGCTTGCTAGCTCTTTTGATCTCCCGACGGTTATACACAACTGCTTTTGTGATTATATTGAGCTATGCATTTGCGACAAATGTTTGGAATATTCTCGGGGGGTTGTGATGCCATTGGGGCGTTGTTGCAGAACTCTGACCCCACCATATTCACGAGGGCGTGCTGAGGCGGCATGATCGGTGCATTCTGGGCGGTTTGGGCGGCACCGTAGGACGTATGGCGGATTGTCTTGGGCGCTTTCGTGCTGCGTTTCGCGTT
>SKHS01000100.1 GCA_007116835.1 Halomonas sp. | reverse complement strand
TGTCAAGCGGCTCCCCCCGAAGGGGAAACACTGGAGGCACTGGATGCTCGGGTCAGTGACGTTTGGCGGCGGCTGTTGGTAAATCCGCCAGGTAAGCACGTACTAGTGGTTGCCCACCTGTTCGTCGTTAATACGCTATTGCGTCAAGTGTTAGGGCAGCCGCTCAGCAATGGCTTGGTCATGGATTTACCCTATGCTGCGATGAGCCGCCTACGCCATGAGCGTCATGCGCTAGGAGAAAGCACTTTTATTGAATGGATAGGGTGAATGGACAGGGTGAGTGAATAGGGGAGGAGAGTCGTATACGCCACACGAATCAGTAGCGGGCAAGCCGCACATAGGCCATGATAAACGCACTGCTAACGTGCTGAGTCGGAGCGTGCTATGCCGTTTACCCGCCTTTCCCCACTGTTAATGATGCTCACCCTGTTCATGGTGTTAGCGGGGTGCGCTAGCAAAGAAAGAGCCGCATTACCGGCCCCTAGCCCTCAAGCGGGAATATCGTTGGAACGTGCACTGATTCTTTCCCATGCTCAGCAAGCGATCGGTACACCGTACCGTTTTGGTGGTAACACACCGGGGGGGCTGGACTGCTCGGGGTTGGTGGAAATGACCTATCGCGCCGCAGGGATTCCTGTGCCGCGCACCGCTGACGCTCAGTTCCGTGCGCTGCCTCAGGTAGATGCGCCTCGCCCAGGCGATTTGCTGTTCTTTGGCGATGGTGGCAAAGCTACCCATGTGGGGATTTATCGCGGCAACCGGCAGATGATCCACGCCCCTGGTAGTGGCCGCGCGGTAGTCAGTGTGCCACTGGATATCGACTACTGGAACCAGCGCTTTTTAGGGGCGGCCTCACTGGCTCCATAAGCGTTTGAAAATGAACAGCCTAGGCGACTTGGTCGCTAGGCTGTTCAGGCACTTCGCCAGCGCTTCGCGCGGCGTTCATCTCGTTTTGCTCGCGGGCGGCTTCTAGCTTGGCTTCCAATAAGTACTGTCTTGCCTGGGCGGCAACCTGTAAATCTTTTGAAGATGGGTCAGCAGGCGCTAGTGCCGCAGCAATGACCGTTTGCATTTTTTCGATAGTCGCTGCCGGATCGCCGGGCACCGGGCCGTAATCAATAGGCACTTCGCCTGCAACAGCGTAGCGTTTGCCGTCTGGCCCGACTTCGTAATCGTAGCTCGCGCCCCCAGTGTATTGGCCACCTACCGTTTGGTGAGCCATTTCATGTTGGCGTACTGCGCGGTCTGTTTGCTTAAGCTGTTCTAGGTGCCGGAGCTCGTCGGTGGTGAGTGGTGTGCCATCTGGGCGCGTGGGGCCAATAGCGTCATTATCAGCGGGGGAGTCAGTCTCTTCACCTGCTGGTGCAGAGGTTTCAGATGAGCGAGTTCGCTGCCCCTCGGCGTTCACTGAGGTGGTCGCCGTAGTGCTGCTAACCGTGGGTTGTGACCACGAAGGCGTGACAGCAGAAAAAGGATTTAGTGCAGAGAGATCCATAAGCTATTACCGAGGGATAAGTCGTTTACGTTAGCATAGAGCATCCATGAGCGAAGCACAGCACGTATTGGCTGCGTTTTGTTCGTTTCAGAATAATCGACTTAACACGATTGTCTCAGGTATCTTCGGTTCATCGCTCCTATGCCAACTATTGATGTGGTTATTGATCTTTCGAAAAACGAGTGCCTAGCCCATTACGAAGGGCGTTATTCCAATGTGCGCACACGCAGTGTTGACGGCCGCTGGGTCATCTTTCCGGCTGAAGCGCTGCGCCGTGTGGTGGGGCGAGAGGGTGTCCATGGTGTCTTTCGATTGGAGTTTTCTGAGCAAGGCCGCTTTGTCAGCATTCAGCCTCTCTCGAAGGCTTAGTTTCTTAATGGCTTAGTCTCTTAATAGCTTAGTCTCTCAAGGGCTCCGTTTGGCATATGCACCATTGCCATGCAGCGATAACGTGTCGTGACCTCTTTTATCGAAAAGCGCGGAATACTCCATCCAAGCGACTGCATTGGGTGGAGATGGATAGCGCGGCGTCCGCTAGGGTGCCCTATACCTTGCAACCTTACATAAATCTACCTAATCTGTAGGGTATGAAAACCGAACGCGCCTACCAATACCGCTGCTATCCCACGCCCGAGCAGGCAACTTTGCTGGCGCGGACGTTTGGGTGCGTGCGGTTTGTCTGGAACGCGGTGCTGCGCTATCGCACCGATGCGTTCTATCAGCGTCAGGAAAAAATCGGCTACAACGATGCCAGCGCGTTTCTCACGCAGCTAAAAAAGCAGCCGGATACCGCTTTTCTGGCCGAGGTCAGTTCGGTGCCATTGCAGCAATGCTTGCGCCACCAACAAACCGCTTTCAAGCATTTCTTTGCCAAGCGGGCGCGGTATCCCAACTTTAAATCCAAAAAGCACCGCCAGTCGGCGACGTTTGCCAGTTCAGCGTTTTCATACCGTGACGGTCAGATCACGCTCGCCAAGTGCCGCGAGCCGTTGAACATACGCTGGAGCCGCGAGCTACCGTCAGCGCCTAGCACCGTGACCGTGTCCAAGGACGCAGCAGGTCGGTATTTCATCAGCTGTCTATGCAAAGTAGACACCGAGACGCTGCCAATCACGCCCAAGATGGTCGGTATCGACCTGGGACTAAAAGACCTGTTCGTGACCAGTGAGGGTCAGCGGGTCAACAATCCGCGTCATACGGCACGCTATGAGAGGAAACTGGCGCGGGCACAGCGGCAGTTAAGCCGTAAGCAAAAAGGCTCCAACAACCGCGCCAAGGCACGGTTAAAGGTCGCTCGCTGTTACGCCAAGATCGCTGACACGCGACGTGACCACCTGCATAAACTCACCCGCCAGATCGTTAACGAGAACCAAGTGATTGCAGCGGAGAGTTTGCAAGTTAAGAACATGGTCAAAAATCGCCACCTATCAAAAGCCATCAGTGATGTTGGCTGGGGGGAGTTGGTGCGCCAGCTGGACTACAAAGCGGCGTGGGCAGGACGCCAGTTCGTCCAGATCGACCGTTTTTACCCCAGCAGCAAACGCTGCTATGGCTGTGGATTTGTCATGGAATCGCTACCGCTCACTGTTCGCACCTGGGATTGTCCAGGCTGTGGCATCGAAGGCATTGACCGTGACCTCAACGCCGCCCGCAACATTCTGCAAGCAGGCACCGCGCTATTAGCCGGTGCCGAGCGTTGAAGTAACTACCGAGGGGCACTCGGGAATCGACGCCTGTGGAGTTTGTGTAAGACCGGCAGTGCCAAGGCATTGAAGGCAACGAACACCGAAGCAGGAACCAGGAAGGCAACAACCTGGGAATCCGCCACTACAATCTCTTATTTAGTGGTCGGAGGATGTCAATCCATAATGCCTGAGTTATAAAGCACAGAATGCGTGAGTAATCGTACCTTGCTACTACATGGCATCATCATTGCTTGTATAATGTGAACGCAGCTTTTGGGCTTACCCGCCTAACAGCTTACAGCTTGCCTACCCGGCCAATAGCTGTCATCACATTAGGAGATATACCATGTCTGCCTCACCTGTCACGTTAATGGTCGCTCGTCGAGTGGCGAATAGCCGTTACCACGATTTTAACCGCTGGTTGAATGAGGGTCGCGACTTAGCGGCTGATTTCCCTGGCTACCTTGGTTCAGGTGTATTAGCACCGCCCAAAGACGATGACGAATATCAGATTATTTTTCGCTTTAGCTGCAGTGATACCTTAAATGCCTGGGAGCATTCGGCTTCACGGAATGCATGGCTACAGCGTGGTAAAGGGCTTTATAACGCCCCCCATGAACATCGTGCGACGGGATTGGATGCTTGGTTCCAAACGAGCGCTGGCACCGCTCCGCCGCGTTGGAAGCAGGCCGTTGCTGTATGGCTCGCCTTTTTCCCAATTTCACTGGTGTTTCAATGGGTATTTGGCAGCGCGCTAGCAGGCTGGCCAATGTTGCCACGCGTGCTGGCCAGCACGTTAATGTTGACGCCTGTCATGGTGTTTGTCTTTATTCCGCTATCAATGCGCTTATTAGCGCCCTGGCTAGCAGGTAAGTGGTCACCAGTAGACCTATTAGCCCGGTGGCGAGGCGAACATCGCGCATAAATGATTCTTAAGCTTCTTCATAGGGGTAACGCTTCAATAGTGCTAAGCTAAATACGCTTGCAAAGGCTAGCGTATTACGTCACCCCATGGAGTTGTTATGATCCGCGTTCATCATCTGGAAAAGTCTCGTTCTCACCGCATTTTATGGCTGTTGGAAACACTGGGTGTTGATTACGATATCGAGGTCTATCAACGAGATGGTAAAACCCAGCTAGCCCCAGAGGCATTAAAGAAGATTCACCCGCTGGGTAAGTCACCAGTGATTAGCGATGGTGAACTGGTTGTCGCCGAATCAGGGGCAATTATTGACTATCTGGTTAGCCGCTATGGTGAAGAAACAGCGCAGCCATCTGCTAATGAGCGTGACGAGTGGGTTAATTATCGCTACTGGCTTCACTATGCAGAAGGTTCACTAATGCCGCTATTGGTGATGGGGTTAGTGTTTAACCAGATACCTAAGCAGTCGCCTTGGTTGATTAAGCCTTTGGCAAAAGGCATTAGCTCAACGGTACAGCAGCGCTTCATTAATCCTCAGTTAAAGCAGCATTTACATCTCATAGAAGTGCAGTTAGAGAAACGCGGTAATTTTGCAGGCGTGTGGCCGAGTGGTGCGGATATACAAATGAGCTTTCCGTTACAGGCCATCGCGGCAACACAGTCGCTGACCCCCTATCCGGCTATTGCTGCTTTCTTGGCGCGTATCGAAAACGACCCCGCCTGGCAGCGTGTTGTTGAGCGTGCGGGGCCTCTTACCATGCCGGGTGAGTAAGTCCTGTGATGGCGCAGAGAGTAACGCGTAAAGGGACTCACTCATCTGCTATGCAGCCGCGGATTTTTCGCTATATAGCGCGCGTGATGTTGGGAGTGATGCTAGCCGTTGGGGGGTTCATGCCCGCGCACTCGCTGGCAGAGACACTAACGGTAGGTGTTTACCATAACCCGCCGAAGCTGTTTGCCGACGACCAGGGGCAACCCCGGGGAATGCTGGGCGATCTGTTACAGGCCATGGCTAATGAAGCGCAGTGGCAGCTAGTCAGTTTCCAGTGTGAGTTTCAACACTGCCTTGAGCTATTAGCACAGGGAAACATTGACCTACTGCCCGATGTCGCTTGGAGCCAAGAGCGTGCCCAGCACTTGTCCTTCCACGACGAGCCCGTGATGCACAGCTGGTCCCAGCTTTATCAGCGTGAAGGTATTAACGTTGACGCCATTTTTGATCTTGAGCAACGCCGTATTGCCGTTGTAGAAGGGTCTGTTCAGCAAAGCTATTTAGCAGCAATCACCGAGCGTTTTGATATCACCGTGACATGGCTTCCGGTAGGCAGCTTTGCGGAAGGCTTTCAGGCTGTTGCCAGCGGTGAAGCAGACTTAGTAGCCGCGAATCATCTGTTCGGAGACTGGCGGGCTCACGATTATGGCTTACAGGAAACGCCGGTGATCTTTCAGCCTGCCCGGCTCTTTTATGCGGCGTCTCCTGTACTGCCCAACGAGATACTCCAGCGCATTGATGACATTCTTCTGCGCTGGAAGCAGGACAACGACTCTATTTACTTTAATACGCTGCGGGCCTGGCAAGGCCAATCAACGGCCTCGCAGTTAGTGCCCATTTGGTTATGGTGGGGCATTGGTCTACTAACGCTTTTGCTGATCTTAGCACTTGGTACCAGCGTACTGCTGAAGCGTCGAGTCTCTATCAATAAAGAGCGTTTAAGCACTAATGAAACGCTATTAGCGACTATTCTTGATAGCGTTGATGCCTATATTTACATTAAATCGCCTTCACTGAAGTACCGTTATGTAAACCGTCGGCTTAGCGAGCTGTTTAAACTTCCAGCGGAAGAGATAATTGGTAAGTGCGACGACGATTTTTTTGATGCTGCAAGCGCTGCGTCTGTTAACAAAATTGACCAAAATATTTTACATTCTGGTAAGAAAGCCACCATCGAAGAGCATGGCGTTTTGAAAGGCGAGGAGAGTGTGCGCACCTTTCTGTCGATTAAGATGCCGCTCATTATGGAGACAGGGGAAGCGCCTTGCCTGTGTGGCATTTCCACAGAGCTCACTGACTATCTTGAAATGCAGTCGAGAACCCACCGGTTGGCATTTTATGATGTATTAACGGGGTTGCCAAACCGGCGCTTGTTAATGGAGTCTCTAGCGGAGCTTACCCAGCAAGATAGCCACGTAACAGCATTTAGCGCCATATTTATCATCGATTTAGATGACTTTAGGTTGGTGAATGACATACAAGGCCATGAAAGCGGTGATCAGCTATTGATCAACGTCGCTAACCAGCTACAGCAGCAACTACCACCGGAAGCAACCGTTGCGCGCTTCAGTAGTGATGAGTTTGTTGTGCTATTAACGGTTGTCGGCGAGCAGATGGAAACGGCAGTCGTAACGGCTGAACGACTTGCCCGGCAATTTCTGGAAGGGGTTTCACAGCTGCGTCATGACCGTACGCTGCCGATAAGTGCCAGTATCGGTATTGTGCTATTTAATGGCGCGGGGCAAAGCATGAACAGCGTGTTGCAGCAGGCAGACCTGGCGCTGCAGCAGGCCAAAACGGCAGGCGGAAATACGCTACGATTTTTTAATATAGATATGCAAACCAGCGTGCTAGAGCGGGCCAGTTTAGAAGGTGATTTACACCAGGCGCTAGCGCGTAACGAATTAGCGCTGCATTACCAAGTTCAGGTAGATCATAAAGGCGTTACCACTGGCGTTGAAGCGCTGCTGCGCTGGTACCATCCTCAGCGAGGCTGGGTGTCGCCAGCCACTTTTATTCCTCTCGCAGAAGAGAACGGGCTTATTATTCCTATTGGTTACTGGGTGCTTAAATTAGCCTGTGAACAGTTAGCCATCTGGGCGCGCCAAACAGCGTATTCTGCGCTGACTATTTCAGTGAACGTGAGCTCAGTCCAGTTCCAGCAGCCTGATTTTATTCGTAAAATTGAAGAGTTATTGGCGCAGACCCAAGCACCACCCAGCCGTTTAGTATTGGAAGTAACAGAAAGCCTGTTGATGAGTGATCCAACGCAGGTGCGTAACATCATGTTGAAGCTGCGTGCCAAGGGGGTTCGCTTTGCGTTAGATGATTTTGGCACAGGCTATTCATCGCTGAGCTACTTAAAGCGATTGCCGTTAGACGAGCTGAAAATAGATAAGTCGTTTATCCACGAACTATTAACTGATAAAGCCGATGCTGCCATCGTAGATACCACGATTTTACTTGCGGTGAGCCTTGGCTTAACAGTGGTGGCGGAAGGGGTCGAAAAAAAAGAGCAGCTTGACTGGTTGAAGGGCCATGGTTGCTACCGTTATCAAGGTTATCTGTTTGGCAGGCCAACGCCGATTGAGTACTTGTTTGAGGCGTATTAAAAAGCCCGCGCAACGCTGATAGATGCGTGGCGCGGGCTTGTTTTATGACTGCTGCCGGCTAGCTAAAAATGGCAAAACTGTCAGCGTTCAGCCACAGGTGCACCAGAATACTGGCAATGTAGCCCAGTAAAATAACGGGTGACCAGCGTAAGTGGCCCATAAAGGTATAAGCACCGCGTGCTTGGCCCATCACCGCAACTCCAGCTGCCGAGCCAATCGAGAGCAGGCTACCACCGACACCAGCGGTAAGGGTAATCAACAGCCAGTGGCCGTGGGACATCTCTGGTTGCATGGTTAAAACGGCAAACATGACCGGAATGTTATCCACCACGGCGGAGACAATACCCAGCACGATATTGGCCCACGTGGCGTTCCAGCCGATGTAAAGCGCTTCAGAAAGCAGCCCAAGATAGCCCATAAAACCAAGGCCTCCCACGCACATCACGACACCGTAGAAGAACAGCAGAGTGTCCCACTCTGCCCGCGCAACGCGGTTGAAAACGTCAAACGGCACCACGCTACCCAACTGTTCAAGCTTTCTATTATCGCCCCGGCGGCTATAGCGTTCGCGTTTGCGCTCAATGGAGCGCGGCAGGCTGCGCCGCAGGTAGTAGCCGAAAAACTGTAGATACCCTAGGCCTGTCATCATGCCCAACACAGGGGGCAAGTGCAGCAGCGTATGGCACATGACAGCCGTGGTGATCGTCAGCAAAAAGAGCGCAATAATGCGACGGGCACCACGCTTTAGCCAGACATCTTCATAAACGCTGCTTGGCTTCTGATCTTTAATAAATGCGCTCATGATGATGGCAGGTATTAAGAAGTTAACCAAAGACGGCAAGAACAGAATGAAGAACTCTTGGAATTGGATGATACCCGCCTGCCAGACCATCAGCGTGGTGATATCGCCAAACGGGCTAAACGCACCGCCAGCGTTAGCAGCTACCACGATGTTAATGCAGGCAAGATTAATAAAGCGCTGATCGCCCTCGGCTACTTTTGTGACGACGGCACACATCAACAATGCCGTTGTTAAGTTGTCGGCAATGGGCGAGAGTACAAAGGCAAGCCCCCCCGTTAGCCAAAACAGCTTGCGGTAGTTAAAGCCCTTACGCAGCATCCAGGAGCGCAGCGCATCAAACACCCGCCGCTCTTCCATCGCATTGATATACGTCATGGCGACTAGCAGGAACAGCATTAGCTCGGTGAACTCCAACAGCGTCACGCGGAACGCATGTTCCGACGTTTCCGACATGCCATTTTGGACATACACCCAGCCAATGAGTCCCCAAATGATGCCAGCGGCCACCAGTACGGGCTTGGATTTTCGCATATGGATTTTTTCTTCAGCCATCACCAGCGAATAAGCCAAGATAAAGACAGCCACGGCAAAAAAACCAACGGCGGAAGAGGTCAAATCAATATCACCAGTCACAGCAAGAGCAGCAGGGCTAACACAGAGTAGCAAAGCCGCTGACAAAAAAAGCCAGCAACGAGAAACTCGTTGCTGGCCAGGTTCGTCGTGCAACGTCAACATGGCATTTTTTTCCTTATGGGTAGGTAGTGGGTGGTGAGTAGAAAGAGGAGGTGTGTAGATAGTAAGCGCGCTAATTCTAGCAATCTATTTTGCAGTGCAATATGGAATTAAACCGAATGAAAACCGCCAATAATCCGCCGATTGAGTCTTTTTTTAGAAGTTATAATTTTAGTTAACACTAATATTTGAAAAAGCAGCGCAGATACGCGTCAGTCGTTGAGACCCGTCGTTGGGACCCGTCGTTGAGACCGCAAGTGGATCGCTACCTTCGTAAAGGGAACGTAGGGTACTCGCGTAGCAGGTCGGCTAATTCGTTACAGACAAAGCGTGGTTCAATCCAGCGGCCTAGATGGTCGTGGACGTAGTGCAAAAAGCGCTGCGCTGACTGCGGCAAGCGCTGATCGTTACGTACTATAAACTGCCAGTGGCTCTCAATTGGCAGGTCGTTAACTGACAGCACCGCAAGCTCAGGGTGCTCTTTGGGTAAAACATGTTCGGATAACACAGCAATGCCCATATGGGCGGCCACGCCTACGCGGATCGCCTCGTTACTGGCCATCTGCAGCGTTTTCTTCATTGTCAGCCCATGCTCTTGCAGCCAACTCTCTAGCAGCATCCGCGTGGCAGAGCCTGGTTCGCGCAGTAACAGGCGCTCACTGAGCAACTGTTCTGTTGTGATAGTGGCGTGCTGCGCGAGCGGATGATCGGCGGCCGCAATGGCCACCAGGGGGTTGCGCATAAAGCGCGCTGCGACCGCGTGGGCGAGGGCAGGAGGATGACTAAAGACATAGACATCATCCTCTTGGCGCTCAAAGCGCTCCAGCACGTGGCGGCGGTTGCCGATATGTACCGTGACGTCCACCTCTGGAAATGCCTGGCTAAAAGGGCCCAGCAGGCGCGGCAGTACGTATTGAGCAGTATTCACCAAGGCAATGCTAAAGCGCCCTTTGCTGCCGTGCTGTAAATCACTTAGCTGGTCTGCAAAGTCGTCAAAGCGACCCAGCACGTCGCGACTGGTTTGATACAGCGCTTGGCCGGTGGCGGTCATTGTTAAGCGCTGGGCATGGTGTTCAAGCAGTGGGCTGCCCACTGCTTCGCTAAGGCGCTTAAGCTGCTGTGACACCGTTGGCTGAGTTAGATGAAGCAGGCGGGCGGCTTCGCTGATGGAGCCACAACGAACGGTGGTCACGTAGACCTGCAATAGCCTAAAGGTGAGGTGGCGAATATTCATAGCGGCAG
>SKHS01000205.1 GCA_007116835.1 Halomonas sp. | reverse complement strand
TGGATGGGATTTTTTAGCCATAGATAACTCCACAAAGGAAGCACACACTGTATTAAAATAATTATATATATAAAGCGTAGTGGCTAAGTTTCACTTGTCACTTGATCTGGATCAATTTTTCTAGGTTCGTCACGATACCCCTTGGTGCGAGTGATAAGTTTCCTAGCGCTTTTGGTACCTACTTAATATGAATAAAAGGCCCCCATGACGCTTCCTCTTTATCTTGGCCTGCCCATGTGGGCCAACCAGGACTGGCTTGGCACCCTCTATCCGCGCCACGCCAAAACGGAGCTGTTACGCGACTATGCCAGCGTTTTTTCAAGCGTTGAGGGCAACACCACGTTTTATAGCGGTACCCCCAAACCAGAAACGGTGGCCGCCTGGGCGCGCCAGGCACCGGCTTACTTTCGCTTTTGCTTTAAACTGCCCGCGAGTGTCACCCATGACCAGCGCTTAACCCGGCTTGAGGATGCCTGGGCATTTTTGGACGCACTGGCCCCCCTGCATGACCGCCTTGGCCCCACCATGGTGCAGCTACCTCGCGATTTCGGCCCTGCAGAACTTCCCAAGTTAGAAGCATTACTGGCCCAGTGGCCTGCTCATTTACCCTGCGCAGTGGAAGTGCGCCACCCTGATTTTTTCCTCAAAGGCGGCGCTGAAAAAGCACTGAACCGCCTGTTGATAACTTATTCAGCTAACCGTGTGATGCTAGACGTTAGACCGGTGTTCTCGACGCCTGCCAATGGCCACCCTGGGCTTGCCCATGCTCAGCAAGAAAAGCCGAAACTCCCACTACACGTGCTTTCCACAGCAGATAAACCGGTCATTCGCTTTATTGGACATATTGACAAAACGATTAACACTGGCTACTTCACGCCGTGGATAGAACGCTTGAGCCTGTGGATAAAACAGGGGAAAACCCCTTTCTTATTTGTGCATACTGCAGATAACCGAGCGTCACCTGAAATGGCGCGCAGTTTGTATCATGCCGTTCAACAGCAATGTTCGTTACCAGCACTTGAGCCGTTTGCCAGTGATAAGCAAAGCCAACTATTTTAACTTGGCTTTTTAGGTCAACTGACTGGCAAGCACGGACATGATCGGATAAATTGCCCGTACTTTCGGAAAATAACGCTGGCAACTCCTCTGTTTTCCGAAAATCAGCACATCAGGCTAATAACGCCTCATTACAATCGATTAAACACAGGTGATTTATGGCAAAACTTGCACATGCACAATGGTCATCACGCATGACCTTTGTGCTTGCTGCCGCGGGTTCGGCAGTCGGCTTAGGCAATATTTGGCGCTTTTCCTATATGGTGGGCGACAGCGGCGGCGCAGCATTTGTACTCGTTTATCTGGCTTGCGTCGCGTTAGTGGGCCTGCCCATTTTGGTTGCTGAATGGATGATTGGCCGCCGTGGTCAGAAAAACCCGATTAACACCATGGCAGAGTTAGCCGCTAATCACGGTAAATCCCCAGCATGGGCGTTAGTGGGCGTAAGCGGTGTGTTGGCAGCATTTTTGATTCTGTCGTTTTACAGCGTCATTGGCGGCTGGTCGCTAAACTATACGCTTAGCTCCGTCATTGGCACCTTTAATGGTCAAGATGCCGACGCCATTAGCGGCCTGTTTGGCGGCATGTTGGGTAGCCCAGTAACGCTGCTGCTATGGCACACGGCCTTTATGGTACTGGTCATTGGGATCGTTGCGCGCGGGGTCACCAAAGGCCTTGAGAGTGCCGCACGGCTGATGATGCCAGCCCTCATTGTATTGATGCTGGTGCTGGTAGGCTACGGCGTCGCCAGCGGCCATTTTGGCGAAGCACTCGCCTTTATGTTCCGCCCCGACTGGAGCGCACTTAACGGCGGCATTGTGTTAGCAGCGATGGGGCAGGCTTTCTTCACGCTGTCGCTGGGTATGGGCATCATGATGGCCTACGGCTCTTACCTAGGAGAAGACGTTAATTTGATTAGCACGGCCCGCACGGTGATCATTTTAGATACCGTGATTGCACTGCTGGCGGGGCTGGCTATCTTCCCGATTGTGTTTGCCAATGGCCTCAGTGCTGGCGAAGGTCCAGGCTTGATTTTTGTCACCCTGCCTCTAGCGTTTGGCAACATGGCAGGCGGCACCATTCTTGGCCTAATGTTCTTCTTACTGCTCACGTTTGCGGCGCTGACATCCGCTATTTCGCTGCTGGAGCCGGTGGTAGAAACCGTGGAAGAGCGCACTGCTATGTCACGCTTTGTAGCGACCATTGCAAGCGGCGTCGCCGTATGGGCGCTCGGGGTAGCTGCCTTGCTGTCGTTTAACGTATGGGCGGATGTACTGTTCTTCGGTCTTAATATCTTCGACCTACTGGATACGTTTACCAGCAAAATATTGCTGCCGTTAACCGGTCTAGGGGCGATTGTATTTGTGGCGTGGTGCTTGAAGCGTGACAGCGTAGAAGCCGAGCTGGGACTCTCTTCCACCGGCGTCAGCGTATGGAACATCATCGCGCGCTATATTGCGCCCGTTGGCGTGATCATCGTGTTCGTCACTGGGCTACTTTAAGCCCTCGCTGACCATACACACTGGTGAGCAGGTTGCCGCCCTGTGCATTACGGGGCGGATCTACATCACCGCCCGATGATCTTTAAGTGCACTCTTTAGTGCACTTTTTTAATGTAATTCGCTTTCTTGCTCTTCTTCTGGCAAGGGGGCGATGTCCCGCGATAACTTCTGGAACTCCCGGTGCAGCTCAATGCCCCTGCGCGCTCTTAGGCTTCGTTGGGCGGCGCTGCGTCGGCGCTGGGCATGCTCATCAACCTCCATGCTCATAAAGATGTCGAGTAGTTCGCTTTTTACCGAGGTAATTCGTTCGATGTTTCTCATAATCGACGTTCCTCCAGGTGAATATGCCTACGTCCACCTGCATCCATGACGACTACCATCAAATGATGCAGTGCGGCACTTCACTTCTTACTATAACCTACTTGACAAAATGATGACGAATCCTGCTGAAATGTCTTAACGGCATTTAAACGCCTGGGTAAATCGCCTTCCTACTGTTCGTGTCCCATCACTCAGGCATACTGTGGTGATCATGACGTTATAAGCACGGTAAAGAATTTAAGGAGCTGAACGTGAGTCGCGCCCTGTTCGATGAAATGAGACGCCGCATGGAGCATTTTCGTCGCTCCGAACAAAAGGTTGCGCGGTTCGTGCTGCGCAACCCTGAAGAGGTCATCCATATGCGGATTGTTGACCTCGCCACAGAAGCCAAGGTCAGCGAGCCCACGGTTGTACGCTTTTGTCGTGCGCTCGGCTGTAACGGGTTTCAGGACTTTAAACTCCAGCTTGCTCAGATGCTGGCTAGCGGGAGCCAGTTTGCGCAGTTCTCTATGAACGACAGCGACTCAGTGGCCGAGTTTTCCCACAGCATTTTCGACTCTACTGTCGGCACCCTGTTGTCGGTGCGCGACCGGCTTGATAATGATGCGTTAGGGCGAGCCGTTAATGCCCTGGCGATGGCGAATCGCGTTGAGTTCTATGGTTTTGGGGCTTCCGGTGCCGTGGCTTTTGATGCCCAACATAAGTTCTTTCGCCTGCAAATTTCGACCTCGGCCTACGCTGACCCCCATATGCAAAATATGTCGGCAGTGACGCTAAAAGAGGGCGATGTGGTGGTCGCCATCTCACAAACGGGGCGAACAAAAGCGCTGGTGGCCAGCATTCGCTTAGCCCGTGAAGCGGGCGCGACCGTGATTGGTCTTTGCCCAAGTGATTCACCGCTGGCCAGTGAAGTCAGTCTTCCGCTGTATATTGATGTTCACGAAGATACCGAGATCTATACGCCGCTTAGTTCGCGCATTGCCCACTTAGTACTTATTGATGTCCTCGCCGTTGGCGTTGCCAAAACTCGCGGCCCGAAGCTTGCAGAGCAGCTCAAAGCGGTGAAGAAGAGCCTCAATACCCTGCGCTACCCAGAAGAGACCTAATCGCCGTCCCCTGTATGCACAGCCAGTTACCTGGCTGTGCTAAACTGGCTGCCCCTTTTTAGAACCGGCAGCGGCTTATTATGGACGACGTCACGGCGATACTTGATCAGCTTAATCCTGCCCAGCGGGAGGCAGTGAGCGCTCCCCAGGGTAATTTGTTAGTACTGGCAGGCGCTGGTTCCGGTAAAACCCGCGTGCTGGTTCACCGTATTGCCTGGCTCATGCAAGCTGAAGGGCTGTCCCCCTATGCTCTGCTGGCCGTTACGTTTACCAACAAAGCCGCCCGGGAAATGCGCACACGTCTAGAAGCGTTGTTAAGCATTTCCATGCGCCATGTGTGGGTTGGCACGTTTCACTCGATTGCCCACCGCCTTTTGCGCACCCACTGGCAGGATGCTCGGCTGCCACAACATTTCCAAATCATTGACTCCGATGACCAGCTGCGGCTGGTAAAGCGGATGCTCAAAGATTACGCCATTGATGATGAACGTTACCCACCCCGTCAGGTGCAGGGCTTTATCTCTGGTTGTAAAGAGGAAGGGCTGCGTCCCCACCAAGTAAATGTCGATGGCGACGCGTATCTTGGCCAAATGGTCGAGCTTTATGAGCGCTACCAATTTACCTGCGAACGCGGCGGGCTGGTGGATTTCGGCGAGCTGCTGCTAAGAAGCTTAGAGCTGTTACGCGACAACCCGCCGCTTTTAAATCATTACCGCGAACGCTTCGGCCATGTCCTGGTGGACGAGTTTCAGGACACCAATACGCTCCAGTATGCGTGGCTAAAACTGCTCACAGGGCTACAAACGCCGATGACCGCAGTAGGCGACGATGACCAGTCCATCTATGGCTGGCGCGGTGCCAAAGTGGAAAACATTCGCCGGTTTGAGGAGGAGTTTCCCAACACCCACACCGTACGCCTGGAGCAAAACTACCGCTCCACTAGCGCTATTCTTGAGGCGGCTAACACACTGATTAGCCATAACAGCGAGCGGCTAGGCAAAAACCTGTGGACTGACGGTGTCGAAGGCGACCCTATTTCGGTTTACGCCGGGTTTAACGATTTAGAAGAAGCCCGCTACATCATCGATACCATCAAAGAAAAAGTCGATGAAGGGGTTAACCGCCGCGATATTGCCATTCTTTATCGCTCTAACGCGCAGTCACGGCTGCTGGAAGAGACGCTAATTCGTCAAGGAATTCCTTACCGTATCTACGGGGGGCACCGTTTCTATGAGCGCCTGGAGATCAAAAATGCCCTGGCGTATTTGCGCCTGCTACTGAATCGCGATGATGATGCCTCGCTTGAGCGCGTGATTAACGTACCCACACGGGGCATCGGCACTCGCACCGTAGAAATTGTGCGTCACCGCGCTCGGGAACAAGGCGTTTCACTATGGCAAGCGCTGCACGATGCGATTCATGATGGCTCCTTGAAAGGCCGCGCCGCCAATGCAGTGCAAGCGTTTGCTAACTTAATTGAGCAGCTAGACAACGACGCCTCTGGGTTGCCACTGCATGAAATCATTGACCACATCACCGCTCATACCGGCCTCATTGAGCACCATAAAAGCGAGCGCGGTGAAAAAGGCCAAGCGCGGGTGGAAAACCTCGAAGAACTGGTGACCGCTGCGCGCGCTTTTACCCACGGCGATGCCTTCGAAACCCCTGAAGCAGGTGAAGGCATGGTGGCACTGGAAGCGTTTCTTTCCGAAGCAGCACTCAATGCAGGCGACCACGAAGCCGCCGAGTTTGAGGACAGCGTGCAGCTGATGACGCTGCACTCTGCTAAAGGCCTTGAGTTTCCCGTGGTGTTTATTGCCGGCGTCGAAGAGGGCTTGTTCCCGCATAAAATGTCCATTGAGGAGCCTGGTCGGCTCGAAGAAGAACGCCGCCTCTGTTACGTGGGCGTTACCCGCGCGATGCAGAAACTCTACCTAACCCACGCCGAAACCCGCCGTCTTCACGGCAAAGAGGTCTTCCCCAGACCATCGCGTTTTCTACGCGAACTTCCGCCTCACTTGCTGGAAGAAGTTCGCCTACGCGGCCATATCTCTCGTCCGGTCACCGCTACCCGCTCAAGCTTTGCGCAGCAACGTATCGAAAGCGACGGCGATTTACCAGCACTGCAGGTGGGCCAAGGGGTCATGCATCCGGTATTTGGCGAAGGGATAATCCTTAACGCAGAGGGTGAAGGCGCACGCGCCCGTGTTCAGGTGAGCTTTGAAGGCGAAGGCGTAAAATGGCTAGTGTTGGGGTTTGCCAAACTTACCCCTATTTAAGCGGTGTTAACGTAAGCGTAAAGCAGCAGGCAAGCACTTGCCCATTAAAACCTGCTTAGCGCATACTGACCAACGGACACAGCGTTAGGGAGCCTCTGATGCAAGCCATGAGTGCCATCGTTAGGCAGAGGTTTCCTAAACGTCACGCTGATAACAACATTCTATAATTTCGGAGTTATGCCCGCCATGCAACGCCGCCAATTTTTGAAAACCGCCGGCATAGGTGCCGCCGGTGTCGCTGCTGCACCGTTTGTTTCCACGGCTCATGCCAGCGAAACCTATACCTGGGATATGGTCACCTCTTGGCCGAAAAACTTCCCCGCGTTGGGCACAGGTGCTAACGATTTTGCACGTCGCGTCGAACAGCTTTCCAACGGTCGTATGCGCATCCGTGTGCACGGCGCGGGTGAACTGGTTCCAGCGCTTGAAGTGTTTGATGCTGTTGCCGCAGGCACCGCTGAAATGGGTCACTCTGCTTCCTACTATTGGCGTGGCAAAGTGGCTGCATCACAATTCTTCACCGCGGTACCGTTCGGTATGAATACTACCGAGATGAACGCATGGCTGTACCACGGCGGTGGCCAGGAGTTGTGGGATGATATCTACGCTAACCACAATCTAAAGCCGTTTGCCGTTGGCAACACCGGCACGCAAATGGCGGGCTGGTTCAAGAAAGAGATTAACTCACTGGCCGATATGCAGGGCATTCGTTTACGCCTGCCGGGGCTAGCGGGTGAAGCGATGAATGGGATCGGGGTCACCACCGTTAACATGCCCGGCTCGGAGATTTTCACCTCGCTGCAAACTGGCGTTCTAGACGCTGCCGACTGGGTAGGCCCTTACAACGACATGGCCTTTGGTCTGCATCAGGTCGCCGACTACTACTACACCTCGGTGTGGAATGAGCCAACGGCCGTACTGGAAGGCACGATCAATTTAGACGCCTGGAATGCTTTACCAGAAGACCTGCAAGACGTTATCCGAGAAGCTGCTCGGGCCTCGAATCTCGCGATGATCAGCGAGTTTGCTTACCGCAATGCTCAGGCACTGGAAACCCTGGTGGATGAGCACGGCGTGCAGCTGCGCACTTTCCCAGACGATGTCATGGCGGCGCTCTATGAGTCTTCAAAAGAGGCGATTCAACGCCAAGTCGACAACGATGAGCAGTCTCGCCGCGTTTGGGAGTCTTATTCAGCCTTCCAGAAGGTAGTTCGGCCGTTTAGCGATATTGGCGAGTACGCTTACCTGAAGGGTCGCGATAGCGTCGGAGCATAAAGCAATATTGCACCACACCTAAAAGGGCGCCTAGGCGCCCTTTTTGCTTTCACACGCGGCCCTTGCGCTCAGCCATGAACTGCACGGATCCGGCCATTATCGTCCAGGGCGACCATCACAAACCGTGCTTCCGTGACTTTTTGGCGCTCTTCTACATAGCGCCCGTGAGGTGGTCTCACCCACACTTCAACGTCGATTTTAATCGAGCTATGGCCGATTTCCTGCACGTTGGTGTACACGCTCACCATTGACCCCACGCGCACCGGGCTTAAAAAATCCATCGCCTCAATCGCCACGGTCGCCGTGCGACCGACCGCCTCACGGCCTGCAGCAAGCTCAGCCGCTTGGTCCATCTGATTAACTAACCAGGCACCGGGAATATCGCCATAGAAATTGGTATCTTGTCGAGAAGCCAGTAACTTTAAAGTGAGCTGCCCCTGAGGTGCAGGTACGTCGTCTACATCGGAGTCCAGCGGTGTCATAAGGTGGTCGCTTCGTAAGGTTATTGTTGTGAAGTTGCTGCATCGCAATAGGATGAGACTAGTTAATCATAAGAGGGGTGTCGTTTGAAGAGCTACCGTATACGGCGTGGTCATAAGTACCGCTGGCTACTCATGGGTTGGCTAATGCTTACGACCACCTTGGCATCAGCACAAACCACTGCCATTGGCGGTACCTTAGGTGCCGTTGGTTCAGACACTATGGCAGGCCTGGTATTGCGCTGGGGAGAAGCGCTGAGCGCTCGCTACCCAGATATTACCTTACAATTCCAAGCGGGCGGCTCCGCCAGCGCCCCTCCGGCGTTGGTGGCTGGCACAACACGCCTGGCGCCTATGTCACGCCCGATGACCTCTGACGAACGTCAACAGTTTATAGACCGCTATGGCTACCCACCGCTTGAACTTCGCGTTGCCCGTGACGCATTGGTCGTCGTAGTACATCGCCATAACCCGCTGGACGCCTTAACCCACCAGCAGGTGGATGCGATTTTTTCCACCACTCTTACCTGCGGCGCATCCCAACCTATCCGGCGCTGGAGTACGCTGCCTGACACCGCCGAGTGGCCTTTTGGACACATTGCTCTTCATGGCCGTAATCTTGCGTCAGGCACGCATGGTTTGTTTCAGTCCAGTGCGCTATGTAATGGTCAGTTTCGCCGTGATATCAGCGAGCATCCTGGCTCCTCCGCCGTTATTGCTGCGGTCGGGGAATCCCCAAATGCCATGGGTTACGCAGGCTACAACCACCTAAACCCGATGGTGAAAGGGTTGCGCCTACTGGATGCCCAAGGCAATGCCATTGCGCCAAGTATCGCGGCAATTCAACGCGATGAATACCCGCTTTCACGCTATCTCTATTTGTACGTTAACCTACCCCCTGGTGACACGTTACCCCCTGCAGAACAAGCGTTTATTTCCCTTGTTTTCTCCGATAAGGGCCAACAAATTGTGCAAGCCGCTGGCTTTGTGCCTCTCCCTGAACAGCGTCGGGATGCACAACCGCAGTGGCCATAAGCTGTCACCTAACTGTCATAAACGTGCCGTAAAATGAGGAAAAATCACTCATGAATGTTCATTCTCGTGATAGCACTTGCCCCCTTATGATGTCGACATGATTCCCCCTCGGCTTCCTCTTTCGCGTCAGCCGCTGCGCCAACTTCAAGACCGCGTCGCCACTGGGCTAATTACCGCCGGTGGCATCGGCGTGCTGTTAGCGATTCTTGCCATTGGCGTTTTTCTTATCTGGGAAACGCTGCCCCTACTGTCTCTTGGTGATGCCTTAACGCTCAGCACACTTTCCCCGCTAGCCTGGGGCACGTTAAAAGCCGCCCTCGCGGCGATGCTGTTTGCAACACCCATTGCGCTAGGGGCGGCGATGTATTCATCCCTGTTTATGTCTTCACGGCTGCGCAGTCGGATTAAACCTACGCTGGAGTTAATGGAAGCGATCCCCGGGGTCGTTATTGGCTTTATAGCTGGGTTATTGCTCGCCCCCTGGGTCGAAAGAAACCTGGCCAGCACCCTGCTATTACTTATCTGGTTGCCGCTGAGCGCAGCACTAGCCGGTGGCCTATGGCATCTTGCAGCGGCACGGCTGCGCCAGCGGCTGCCATTCTCGTTGGCAGGCGTATGGTTAATTCCCTGGCTTGCCTGCATGGTCGCGCTGGCGCTGTGGTTAGCCCCATTTATTGAACAGCACTGGTTAGGCGGTGACCTACGCCAGCTACTCGACCAGCGCTACGGGCTTGATTATGCAACCCGCAACGCGCTGATCGTAGGCATTGCCATGGGGTTTGCGATCATTCCCGGTATTTACTCGTTAGCAGAAGATGCCTTGGCCGATGTGCCGCACACCCTAATGGAAGGAGCCCAAGCGCTAGGTGCCAGCCGCTGGCAGGCACTTTGGAAAGTGGCGCTGCCTACCGCAGGGCCTGGGGTATTTTCAGCCGTTATGATTGGTGCAGGACGCGCCGTGGGTGAAACGATGATTGTGCTCATGGCCAGCGGCAATACCGCACTGTTCAGCGCCAGTCCGTTTGAAGGGCTGCGCTCATTTTCAGCCTCTATCGCTATTGAGTTACCTGAAGCGACCCCGGGCGGTCTCACCTACCATTTACTCATCTTGGCCGCCTTGGCGCTGTTTATTTTTACATTTGTGGTCAATACGTTAGCAGAAGTAGTACGCCAACGGCTAAGACGGCGCTACCAACGCTTAGGGGGCGCACT
>SKHS01000069.1 GCA_007116835.1 Halomonas sp. | reverse complement strand
GAAGACAAAGAACCGCTATTTGACGCCGTTGATACCGTGCGCGACTGCTTAAAAGCGTTTGCCGACATGGTGCCGGCGATTGAGCCGAAAAAAGACAGCATGTATGACGCCGCGCGGCGTGGGTTCTCAACCGCCACCGACCTTGCGGACTACCTAGTGCGTAAAGGCGTGGCTTTCCGCGATGCCCATGAAATTGTCGGTCAATCGGTGGCTTATGGGCTGAAGACCAAGAAAGATCTGTCAGAAATGAGCCTTGAAGAGCTGCAGCAGTTCTCTGCCACGATTGAGCAGGATGTATTTGAAGTGCTCACGCTAGAGGGTTCTGTTGCTGCCCGTAACCATATTGGCGGCACCGCGCCTGACCAAGTGCGCGCTGCTGCTAGCCGCGCCCGTGAGGCGTTGGCAGCGCTGAAAGGTGCCGCATGAAGCGTTGCGTAACCGCGTGGAGTGCGCTGCTACTCACCGCGCTGCTGCTAATAGGCTGTGGTCAGAAGGGGCCGCTCTATTTGCCTGACGAAGACACTCATGGTTCGGCTGCCGAGCAGGAGGGGTAATGGATCACTTTAACTACCGCGATGGCGTGCTATTTGCAGAGGATGTCCCGCTTACCCAAATCGCTGCGGAGCTGGGTACACCCTGTTATGTTTATTCAAAAGCGACGTTAGAGCGCCATTTTCGAGCTTATACCGAAGCGCTGGGCGGCCACCCACACCTCATTTGTTATGCGGTGAAGGCTAACTCTAATTTAGCGGTACTGGGCCTGCTTGCTCGGCTGGGTGCCGGGTTTGATATTGTCTCGATTGGCGAACTTGAACGCGTGCTGACAGCGGGCGGCGATCCGTCCAAGGTGGTGTTTTCAGGGGTTGCCAAGCAGCCTCATGAAATGGCTCGTGCGCTTGAGGTCGGCATTAAGTGCTTCAACGTTGAGTCGCGCCCTGAACTTGAGCGGCTAAACGCAGTCGCGGGAGAGCTTGGCAAGGTGGCACCGGTATCGCTGCGGGTAAACCCGGATGTGGATGCAGGCACTCACCCGTACATTTCTACTGGGCTAAAAGATAACAAGTTCGGTATTCCTGTGGATGAAGCGCTGGAGGTTTACACTCTGGCGGCCAGCTTGCCCAACCTGCGCGTCACGGGACTAGACTGCCATATCGGTTCTCAGCTGACGGAAACCGCGCCCTTTTTAGATGCCCTAGAGCGGCTCTTGATGTTGATGGAGCGGCTGCGTGAGCGCGGTATCGAAATTGATCATTTGGATCTGGGGGGCGGTCTTGGCGTGCCGTACCGTGATGAGAAGCCCCCCCAGCCGTTTGATTACGCCAGCCAGCTGTTGGCGCGCCTTTCCCGTTGGAAAGGCGGTGAAACCCTTACCCTGTTATTTGAACCGGGCCGCTCAATTGCGGCTAACGCAGGCTTAATGCTGACCCGCGTAGAGTTCTTAAAGCCCGGCGAAACCAAAAACTTCGCGATTGTCGATGCCGCCATGAATGACTTGATCCGCCCAGCGTTGTATCAAGCATGGCAGGCCATTGTGCCGGTGGATACCCGTCAGCAGCGTGAGCGTGCTATTTATGATGTTGTTGGCCCTGTCTGTGAAACCGGTGATTTCCTCGGCAAAGAGCGTGAGCTGGGAATTGCCGAAGGCGACTTACTGGCCGTTCGTTCGGCGGGGGCCTACGGCTTTGTGATGGCATCTAATTACAACAGCCGCCCGCGTCCACCGGAAGTGATGGTTGATGGCAGTAGCTACCATGTGGTGCGTGCACGCGAGCGCCTGGAAAGCCTGTGGGCCGGTGAAGCGCTACTGCCGGAAGGGGAGCGCTAATGCTGCTCCACTTCACCAAAATGCACGGCCTGGGCAATGACTTTATGGTGGTGGATCTAGTCACTCAGCGCGCTCGTCTGCGTGATGAACAGATTCGCCAGCTAGCGGACCGGCGTTTTGGCATTGGCTTTGACCAATTGTTGGTGGTTGAGCCGCCCCGAGATCCAGAAATGGATTTTCGCTACCGCATTTTTAATGCTGATGGCAGCGAAGTTGAAAATTGCGGTAACGGTGCGCGCTGCTTTGCCCGTTTTGTCCGCGACCAGCGTTTGACCCACAAACACGAAATCCATGTAGAAACTGCCGGTGGGCCGTTAGTGCTCACTGTTCAGCACGACGGTATGGTGCGCGTGGATATGGGCAGACCGCGATTCAACCCTGCCGCGCTGCCGTTTGAGGCGGCGGGTGATCAGCCACTGCATCATGTTGACGTGGAAGGCGACACGCTGGCGCTTGGGGTTGTCTCCATGGGCAACCCTCACGCGGTGCTACAGGTCGAAAACGTTGATAGTGCCCCCGTTGAGCGTTTGGGGCCGCTGTTGGAGTCCCATGTCCGCTTTCCCAAGCGGGTTAATGTCGGCTTTATGCAGGTGGTGTCACCCAGTGAGATTCGTCTGCGGGTGTATGAACGTGGCAGTGGCGAGACACTTGCCTGTGGTACCGGTGCCTGTGCGGCAGTGGCTAGCGGTATTCGTCAGGGGTTGTTAAAAAGCCCGGTGAGCGTCCACCTGCCGGGAGGCCAGCTCAGCATTGAGTGGCCTGACCCCGAAGCATCGCTGGTGATGGTTGGCCCTGCCACGCGCGTTTTCGACGGTCGTGTCACACTCAACTAATCCGAGGAGAACGGCAATGTCTCAAGCCCCCGAGCCGCGCAAAACGCTTGATCCTGATCAAGTGGCGTTTTGGCTAGCTCGTCACCCAGATTTTTTTGTTGGACGTGAAGGGCTTCTTCAGCAGCTCAGAGTGCCGCACCCGCATATTGATGGGGCGGTGTCGCTACTTGAGCGATTAGTGTTTGATCTGCGCCAGCGTGCCGAAAAGTCTGAAGGACGGCTTGAACACTTACTTGAAACGGCGCGACATAACGAGGCTCAATATCGGCGGCTGCGGGAAACCTTGCTGGCCTTGGTGGAAGCAGAAGACCGCGATGCGCTAGCCCAGGCGTTGGCGACCCAGCTCAGCGAGCACTTTCAAACGCCGATGATGGCGCTTTGGTGTCCTGCATCACTCAGTGATGATGAACCAACACTGCCGCAGCCGCCGCGCCATGTGCTGAATCAGCACGCTAGCGCACGTTTGGCGGCGCTGTTGGAGGGGCGTTCCAGCCGCTGTTCTAAGCTGAGTGTGAGCGATTGGAAGTGTCTGCTGCCGCACACCACAGTGCCTCGAAAGGCAGGTTCCTGCGCCATCTCGCGGCTCTCGGCGGGTGAACAGCTGGGCTATTTGCTGCTTGCCAGCCCCGACCCTGACTGTTACAAGGCCAGCATGGACACCTTATTCACCGAGTACCTGGGTGATTTTGTGTCGCGGCTGTTAATGCGCCTGGGACACCATGGGTAATACCCCTCTGGCTAGGCAGGTGACAAGCTACCTGGGCGTGCTTGCTGCCCACGCAAGCCCTGCCACGGTGGCGGCCTACCGTCAGGATTTAACGGCGCTTTGTCGGTTTGCCGATCAGCAAGGCGTGTGCGACGGTGGGGCTTTAAATACCGCACTGCTTAGGGCTTTTCTGGGCGCTGAGCGCAGCCGTGGGCTAGCGCCTAGAAGTCTTGCGCGTCGGCGCGCTGCGCTATCGCGGTTTGCCGACTACCTTGTACAGCAGCATGTGCTCGCTGATAATCCGGTTGGGTTGCTACGCACGCCAAAACAGCCCAGCCACCTTCCCAAGCCGCTGGATGTTGATGCACTGTCGCAGTTTTTGGATACGCCCCATGATGGCTCGCCCTTGGCCGTGCGTGACCAAGCAATGCTGGAGTTGTTTTACTCCAGCGGCCTGCGCCTGGCGGAGCTAGCTGGGTTAGACCTTGGCCACTTAAATGCCCACCATGTGCGGGTGATCGGTAAAGGTAGCAAGCCGCGCCAAGTCCCGGTTGGTAAGCGCGCAGACCAGGCGCTTAACGAGTGGTTAGTGTGTCGGTCAACGCTGGCGGCAACGGGTGAAACGGCGTTATTTGTGGGGCAACGTGGTCAGCGCTTAGGACATCGTGCCATTCAAAAGCGCTTGGCGCAGCTTTCCGTTGTACGCGGCTTGCCTGAGCACCTGCACCCCCACCGGTTGCGCCACTCGTTTGCGAGTCATTTACTGGAGTCTAGCCAAGACCTGCGAGCGGTGCAGGAACTGCTGGGTCACGCTAACCTGTCGACGACGCAAGTTTATACGCGCCTGGACTGGCAGCACCTCGCCGAAAGTTATGACGCCGCCCACCCACGCGCTAAACGTCGCCCTACTCGGAGTTAACCATGGCGTCTTTACAAGCGATTACCTTTGATCTGGATGATACGCTATGGGACAACCAGGGCGTCATGCTGAAAACTGAAGAGGGCCACTACCGCTGGTTGCTTGAGGCACTCATGACGTGGCGTATTCAGCGTCAAGAAGCCCCTTTAGCGCTGGGTTATGAACAAGGCTTAGCGGATTATCTACAGCGCCGCCAGGCGTGGGCACAGCAAGTGCCGGAACGCCGTGGGGACTTTACCTGGCTGCGCTTACGCGCGTTGGAAGAGCAGCTAGAAGCCCATGGCCTAGCGCGCAGTGCTGCCCTGCTGTGGGCTGCTGCCGCGATGAATGAATTTCATCGTCTGCGGGTGCAAGTCACGCCGCACCCTGAAGCCGCAGAGCTATTAGCAACGCTGGCCAAGCGCTACCAGCTAGCCGCCATTACTAATGGCAATATCCACTTAAGGCGCCAGCCGTTAGCCGCATACTTCCCAGTGGCCATTGCTGCGGGTGAGTTACTGGCACCCAAGCCAGATCCAAAGCCATTTCTTACCGCGCTTGATAGGCTGAACGTCGCCCCCCAGCGTGCTATGCATGTGGGTGATTCCTGGCAAGAGGACGTAGTGCCAGCGCAGCAATTAGGCATGCATGCCGTGTGGATTGCTGAGCAAGGTGATCTGCATCTGCCCGCACGGGTTCACCGCATTGCCCATGTTAAAGAGTTGCCGGAGATCATTCGGTGGTTAGAGACGCACCATTAATACGTGGTTTATTCCTGGCGCGTGGTTTCTTGCGGCGTATGTAACCATTGGTCGAGTTTCTGGGAAAGTGTATCGACGCCGTCGCGCTTCAACGACGAGAAGAGCTGTACCGAGACGAGGTCTTCCCACTCTTTCAAGCGCGAACGCACTTTTTGCAGCGCGGCGCTGGCAGGGCCTTTTTTCAGTTTGTCCGATTTGGTGAGCAGAATATGCACGGGCATTTCCCGCTTATCGGCATAGTTGAGCATCATTTGGTCGAATTCGGTCAGCGGGTGACGCACGTCCATTAGCAGTACAAGGCCACGCAAGCTAAAACGGCCGCGTAAATAGTCAG
Organism: Halomonas sp.; assembly: GCA_007116835.1. GTDB lineage: Bacteria > Pseudomonadota > Gammaproteobacteria > Pseudomonadales > Halomonadaceae > Vreelandella. The sequence continues at coordinate 4,929 of SKHS01000069.1, read as the reverse complement.
ACAGGTGCTTTTGCCACTCTAGCTTCACCGCTTCGGGCACTTTTGCGTAGCCGTAGCCGGGTAAGTCGACCAGGCGACGCGATTCGTCATTCATAATGCTGAAAAAGTTGATCAGCTGGGTACGCCCAGGCGTGCGCGAGGTACGCGCCAGTGCTGTTTGCTGGGTAAGTGCATTAATTGCGCTCGATTTGCCAGCGTTTGAGCGTCCGGCAAACGCCACTTCTGCGCCTGTATCGTCTGGGCAAAGCGCAAGCGTTGGAGCACTGACCATAAAGCGGGCAGTGGGGTAGTTTAGTCGAGCGACTGGGCTATCATGGGGGGTAGACATGGATTAATCCTGAAAAACAGACGTATAAAACGGCCCGCTTCACCCTTTTTATGTGGTTGAAAGGCGGTACCGCGACGAATTACCCCAAAAGCAGTCCTGGACTTGCATTCCCGCCGCTAGGGTGATTCGTTATAATGCAAGCGGTTTATAACTGCGACCTGGGGCGCTAGTGTACCATCGCGCTCTAGCCTGCAGCGACCAACACGACATGTTGTTCGTTTTGGCGGAGCTGACCCTGGTAAAGTGCTGAACCTGGGCAGCGCCCAGGGTGCGTACCAGTCAATAATCAAACGGCATAGTGGAATAGCAATGAGAAAGTTACTGGCAAGCCTGGCAATTACCATGGGTGCCGTTGGCACCGCATACGCCCAAACCGACCACCAAGCGGATGCAGACGCAGCCGCTGGTCGTGAACTCGCGCAAACCTGTGCGGCCTGTCACGGTCAAACGGGGATCAGTCCATCGGGCGCTTTTCCAAACCTGGCAGGACAGCAGATGTCCTACCTAGCCAAACAAATTATGGATATCCGTGATGGCCACCGCATGGTTCCCACCATGGCGGGTCAAGTCGATGATTACTCGGATCAAGATGCCTGGGATGCGGCGGCCTATTTTGCCGGTCAAGACGCGAGCCTAGGTCAGACCAGCGATGAAGATGCTGAGCTGCTTGCCCGCGGCGAAGAGCTCTATCGGGCCGGTGATATGGCAAAAGGCATTCCGTCATGCAGCGCCTGCCATACACCTACCGGTGTTGGTATTGGCAGCGCGGTGTATCCGGCGCTTTCAGGTCAGCATGCTGAGTACACCATCGCGACTCTGCAAGACTTTGCTGCTGGTGAGCGTGCCAATGACCCGAACAATATCATGCGTGATATTGCCTCTAAAATGAGTGACAACGACATGGAAGCCGTGGCGAACTATCTGTTAGGGCTACATTAAACGCGACGTTTAGGTTCCTCAGCCAGCTGAACTAACTTGGCCGGATGGGGAACCTGTGGCTGTTAGCTGCGGTCACAGCCTTCGCTTATCCTCGGAGAATTCTCGCTATGTTTAAAACGTTAATGGTCACGTTGGCTGGTTTAAGTCTTTCTGCTGCTGTGAGTGCCCAGGAGTTGGTTGAAGGGCAGCACTACACTTTACTTGCGTCGCCGGTGTCGACCCAGGTAGAAGACGGGCAGATTGAAGTGACTGAAGCGTTCTGGTTTGGCTGCCCGCACTGCTATCGCTTGCAGGCACCGGTCAGTGAATGGTTCGAGACGCTTGAAGACGATGTTAGCGTTGTGCACTTACCGGCCACCATGGGCGGTGACTGGAATACCCATGCCGCCGCGTTTTATGCCGCTGAGTCGTTAGGTATCAGGGAAGAGCTACATGCAGATTTCTTCAGCGCTATTCACGAAGACGGCCGTTCGTTAACGGATGCTGATGATATTGCTGAGTTTTTCTCAAACTATGGCGTGAGCGAGGAAGAAGCAAAGCAGGCACTAGGTGCCTTCAATGTGCGCAGTGACGTCAATAAGGCCCATAGCCGCATGCGTGAAATGCGCCTGATGGGTGTGCCAGCGCTGGTTGTTGATGGCCGCTACGTGATTACGCCTAGCACCGCAGGCAGCCTTGAAAATATGCCGCAGATTGCAGATGCCCTGGTACAGCGAGTGCGTACCGAGCGCGCGCAGTAACTGTGTTAGAACATGGACATGCAGGCGGGCCAACGCGCTCGCCTTCATTACCCTCTGCGTCTTCTCTGGTAGAGAAGGGGCATATACGCCTGCTGACATTTAACCTACAGGTAGGTATTCAAACGTCTGCGTATCATCACTATCTAACACGCAGCTGGCAGCATGTGTTACCCCATCCGGAGCGGCTTAAGCGCCTTGCACTGATGGGTAATGTGCTAGAACAGTTTGATGTCGTTGGCTTGCAAGAGGTTGATGGTGGCAGCTTTCGCTCCAGTCGTGTCAACCAAGTGGAATACTTGGCTGAAAAGGCCAAATTTCCCCACTACTTTCAGCAGTTAAACCGTAATTTAGGGCAGTTCGCTCAACATAGTAACGGGCTGCTTTCCCGCCTAGTGCCTAGTCGTATTGAAGAGTATCGGCTACCGGGCATGCTGCCAGGGCGTGGTGCTATTCATGCGTGCTATGGCGAAGGCCCCGATGCGTTGCATATCTTTGTGGCCCACCTGGCACTCAGTCACCGTGGCCGGGTACGCCAGTTGAACTACCTGAGTGAGATTATCGAGCCTTTGCGCCATGTTGTCGTGATGGGCGATTTGAACTGCACGCCTGACCAGCTACATGCCCACGAACGGTTCAGTACTTCGCTGCCGCTACACCCCGTTAAGCCGCTACTTAGCTATCCCTCCTGGCAGCCGCGCCGCGCGCTTGATCATATTTTGCTGTCACAAACCCTTGAAGCCGCCGACGTGCGCGTGCTGGACCACCTGTTTTCTGACCACTTGCCCATTGCGGTAGATTTACCGCTGCCTAGCGCCTGTATTAACGCGCTTGTTGAGGCAGATGCTAAGCGTTTGGAAAAAAAGTCTCGTGAGTAGTCTTTTGGTTGCCATTCAGCGCGTTGTAGGTATGTAAGTCGAGCGTTCGTCTCGTATAACCCACGAATGGGGATGACGGCAGGCCCAGAATCAGCGATGATTCCGGGCCGTTTTTATTCATGTAGGGACATCTTCCAATGAACGCAAATGCCCAGGAGCCGTGGCTGTTACGCTGGCTCGACTGCTTAACCGAAGGGGTGGGTCGGGCGGTGGCCTGGCTAGTGATTATCATGATGGTGGTTCAGTTTGCCATTGTCGTCATGCGCTATTTCTTAGGTATTAACAGCATCGTGATGCAAGAGTCGGTGATGTACATGCACGCGGCGGTGTTCATGCTAGGCGCTGCGTGGACCCTAAAGCATGATGGGCATGTACGGGTAGATATTTTTTATCGTCGTTTAACAGCCCGTGGCCGAGCCTGGATCGATTTTTTAGGCACGTTACTGCTGCTTATTCCCGTTTCTCTGTTTATTGCGGTCAGCAGTTTTCACTACGTGCGCAGCAGTTGGGTCATTATGGAGCGCTCGCCAGATGGCGGGATTCCCGGTGTGTTCCTGCTTAAAACGCTCATTTTAGCGATGGTAGGGCTGTTGCTGTTGCAAGCAGTGGCGCAGCTAATACGTCAACTACTGATTATTTGCGGCAAATTGCCAAACGTACCCCATGAGCATGAGGAGGTTCTCTAGTGCTGGTGTCTTTATTGGACTTCATGCCGTTGGTACTGTTCGCGACGGTATGCGCAGTGCTGATGATGGGCTACCCAGTGGCCTTGTCATTGGCAGGAACCGCGTTGGCATTTGCGGGCCTTGGCTTACTGCTTCAATCGATGGGGGTTGCTGTTCCCTTTGAGTCGCGAATGATGAATGCGATGCCTAACCGGCTATACGGCATTATGACGAACCAAACGCTGCTGGCCGTGCCGCTGTTTGTCCTGATGGGCGTTTTACTAGAGAAATCGCGGGTCGCGGAAACACTGCTGGATGCCATGGCAATGGCGTTTGGGGGATTGCGCGGCGGCCTGGGAATTTCGGTGGTGATTGTCGGTATGCTGCTGGCGGCCTCCACGGGTATTGTCGGTGCGACAGTCGTTACGATGGGCTTATTGTCGCTACCCACGATGTTAAAGCGGGGCTATTCGCCCGCGCTGGCAACCGGCACTATTTGCGCGACCGGCACGCTGGGTCAAATCATCCCGCCTTCCATTGCGCTGGTGTTGTTGGGCGATGTGTTATCAAACGCTTATCAGCAAGCGCAACTGTCGATGGGCGTGTGGAGCCCGAAAACGCTCTCGATTGGTGACCTGTTTATTGGTGCGCTGGTGCCAGGGCTGCTGCTGGTGCTGGCTTATATTACTTATCTGCTCGTTGTAGCATGGTGGAAACCGGAGGCTGCCCCCGCTGCAGACCGTGCCGCCTTAAAAGCCGAGCTTGGCCATACCGGCAGTATTTGGCCGCTGCTGCTAAAAGGTCTCTTACCGCCGGTGTTGTTGATTGTGGCCGTTTTAGGGTCGATTTTAGGCGGCTTTGCAACGCCCACGGAAGCCTCTGCCGTGGGTGCATTTGGCGCACTGTTGCTAGCGGCTGCAAACCGTCGTTTAAACGTGGTCATGTTGAAAGAGGTGCTGCACTCCACCGCGCAGGTGACCAGCATGGTGTTCCTCATCTTGATTGGTGCAACGCTGTTCTCATTGGTATTCCGTGCCTATGGCGGCGAAGACCTAGTGACTGAGTTATTTGAAGCAATGCCGGGTGGCGTTGTCGGTGCCACGCTAGTGGTGATGCTGGTCATCTTCCTGCTCGGTTTTATTCTCGATTTTATTGAAATCACCTTTGTTGTTGTACCCATTGTGGGCCCGGTATTGCTTGCCATGGGGATTGACCCTATTTGGCTTGGCATCATGATCGCGGTGAACTTACAGACCTCGTTTTTGACACCGCCTTTTGGGTTTGCGCTGTTCTATTTGCGGGGGGTTACGCCGCATAGCGTGCCTACCTCGGCTATTTATAGAGGGGTGATTCCGTTTATATTGCTGCAGTTAAGCATGCTG
>SKHS01000023.1 GCA_007116835.1 Halomonas sp. | reverse complement strand
TGTCACTCGCTATCGTGCTGGTGTCTGGGCTGTTTATTGGCATGGTGCTGGCGCTGCAGGGCTACACGATTTTGGTCGACTTCGGCGCAGAACAGGCGCTGGGGCAAATGGTGGCGCTTTCGCTGCTGCGCGAATTGGCACCGGTGGTCGCTGCACTGCTGTTTGCAGGGCGAGCAGGCTCTGCGTTAACGGCTGAAATTGGCCTGATGAAGGCCACCGAACAGTTGACCAGTATGGAGATGATCGGCGTGGATCCGCTTCGTCGCGTGGTGGCCCCCAGGCTGTGGGCAGGTTTTGTTGCGCTTCCGATTCTGACCATTGGCTTCAGCGTCGTCGGTATTTGGGGGGGCTACTTAGTGGGCGTGGAGTGGCTGGGTGTCTTTGAAGGTTCTTACTGGAGCAATATGCAGGCTAGCGTGTCGTTTGTTAATGATATTGGCAATGGCATCATCAAAAGCTTGGTTTTTGCGCTGGTGGTCACGTGGATAGCGGTGTTCCAAGGCTACGACTTGGTGCCAACGTCTGAAGGTATCTCCCGTGCCACAACGCGCACGGTGGTGTATTCATCGCTTGCGGTTTTGGGGCTTGATTTTGTGTTAACCGCTGTCATGTTCGGCGGTCTTTAATAGGTGGAGCAGTTACATGAAGCGCAGTAAAACCATGGAGTTTGGCGTTGGCTTGTTTATGCTTGTGGGGATCTTGGGGCTTGTTTTCCTAGGTTTGCGTGTCAGCGGTATGACGCTTTCAGCACCCTCAGACACGTTTCGATTAGAGGCTAACTTTGCCAATATTGGCGGTTTGAAACCGCGTGCTCGCGTCACTATGGCCGGTGTCACCGTCGGCCGAGTCGAAGCCATTGAGCTTGATACGCAGTGGTATGATGCGCGGGTTGTACTGCGTCTGAACAGCGACCTTGAAGGGCAACTTTCACGGGACACAACCGCCGCTATTCTAACGGCTGGCCTGCTGGGTGAGCAGTATATTGGTCTTAGTGTTGGGGGGGACCCCGAGGTGCTGGAAAGTGGTGACGTGATTAGAGACACGCAGTCAGCGTTGGTGCTCGAAGAACTTATTCAGCAATTCATATCCAATATGGTAAGTAACTAGACATGTGAAATGGCTGAACATGTTAAACAACTGGGCATGCCAGGTTCTGTCTGTTTTAACGAGGTGATCTCTATGAAAAAAAGTAGCGTGACGTTAGTTCGTCAGTGGTTTGTTTTGCTTGCGTTGGTAGCCATGCTGTTGCCCATCGCTGCTCAGGCGCAGTCTAAATCGCCTGAGGCGTTAATTCGTGAAAATGTCAACGAATTCATGCAGCAGCTTAGCGGCAGGGAAGAGTATTACGCGAATAACCTTGATGAGCTGAAAGCGTTAGTCAACGAAAGCTTAAATGATGTGGCTGATTTTCGTTATATCGGCGCCAGTGTAATGGGTAGCTATTTCCGCAATGCGACCCCCGAACAGCGCAGCCGGTTTGCGGATGTGTTTCGTCAGACGCTGATCGATACGTATACCCGCGGGCTGGTGACTTTCGATTATGATGAGCTGCGCGTACTGAGCGACCAGCGTGGCCAGCGCCACGAAGACCAAGCCAGTGTCGATATGGAAGTCGTTGCCAACAACGGTCAGGTATACCCTGTCAGCTACAGCCTTCGGCTTTCTGATGGCGAGTGGAAGGTGGTTAATGTGATTGTTAACGGGATTAACCTGGGGCTAACTTTCCGTAATCAGTTTGACCAATCCATGCGAGAGCATAACCGTGACTATGACGCTGTTATTCGTAGCTGGTCGCCTGAGATTGGTGTTGAGGAGCTGGAGCAGGGGGGCAATGCGTGACCGTGCTGTTAGCCCAGCCCAATCTCTCGTTGACCGCGCAGTCGCATACGCTGGTGGTTAAGGGGGACGTACATGTGAATGCAGCGGCCGAGATGGCCGCTGCAGGCGTTAAGTGGCTTCAGACAACGGCGCTAACCGGCGTTGCTTTTGATTTTGCCGACGTTACTAAAGCAAGCAGTGCCGCGATTAGCGTGTTGTTTGAGTGGTTGCGTGCCTGTCACGCGCGAGGAATTGTGATTCAGTCCATTACATTGTCATCGCCACTGGAGCGCCTGGCATCCCTAGCCGAGCTAGATGCATTGATAAAGTCGCCCAACGCAGAGACGTAAGCCGCTGCTGAGCATCGCCAAGTCCGCTGCTTTTCTTTATCATGTTTGTCTATTCTGGATTATTTCGGTCATCCCACTATTTTAGATCCCAAAGGAGTTTCCTGTCCTATGCAACCCAACGAGGTAAAAGCACTGCTTGAATCCCGCGTCAATGGCTGTGATTTTCATATCCAGGGTGAAGGCTGTAATTTTCAGGTGATTGCGGTAGGCGAAGCCTTTGAAGGTCTTTCTCCTGTCAAGCGGCAGCAGCTGGTTTACGCAGCGCTGAGCGAAGAGATCGCATCTGGCGCACTCCACGCTATTAGTATTAAAACGTTTACACCGACGCAGTGGCAAACTGCGTCGGAAAACGCTCAGTAGCGGCTGCCCCATGGATAAATTAATTATTACCGGCAATGGTTCGGTCGATGGTGAAGTGTGGGTCAGTGGCGCTAAAAACGCCGCGCTGCCAATTCTTTGTGCGAGCCTGTTGGCCGATGGTCCGGTGATTATTGGCAACCTGCCTCACTTGCAAGACATCACCACGACCCTGGAGCTGTTGGGGCGTATGGGCGTT
>SKHS01000073.1 GCA_007116835.1 Halomonas sp. | reverse complement strand
GCCATCTTCAACGCCCGTCATGCGGCGTTGATGGGACGCGAGCCAGAGGTCAAAGTGATTCATGCAGGACTTGAATGCGGTATTTTAGGTAGCAAGTACCCGCACCTTGACATGATTTCGTTTGGCCCGCTAATCCGCGGCGCCCACTCGCCAGACGAGCGGGTGGAAATTGAGTCGGTGTCTGAGTTTTGGGAGATGCTGCGCGGGTTAATTGAAGAGCTAGCAATCTCGCGTTAGTGAGAGGGCGTTAGCGATAAAAACGGCACCGTGAAGGTGCCGTTTTTGTGAGCTGTTATGTCTGAAAGCGTGCTGTATGAGTTAGCTTGCGCTTATTTACCTAAATAGGCGTTGAGCATCCACACGGTTTTTTCCTGTTCGCGAATATAGTCGCCTGCTTGAGCGGCAGTACCTTCATCGTCGGCATCCGATGCAATGGCCAGCAGCTCACGCTGCAACTCGATCAGCGTTTGATAGCCAGTCAGCACCCCTTTCACGCAGGTTTTTCCATCGTGAACGTCTTTGTCTTCCTGAATGCGTGACAGCTTTACATAGTCGCTGTAGGCGTGAACCGGCGTATGGCCTAGCGTTAGGATACGTTCAGCAACGTCATCCACCTTGGTCAACAGGTCGGTGTAAAACTCTTCAAATTTGGCATGCAGCTCAAAGAAGTCGTTACCTTTAACGTTCCAGTGATAACCGCGAACGTTCATGTAGAAAATCTGATAGTTGGCCAGCAAATGGTTTAGCTTTTCAGCCAACTGACTTGCGCTACCTTCGTGTAGGCCAATACTGTTCATATCACTCATAGGGTGCTCCTCCATGGTTGGAGCCGCTCTTACACAGTGCGGCCATCAAATCGTTTGATTTAGCTTACGGCACTAACATTGCGCGGCAAAACAAGTTTACTGCATCGCGATAATAGCGCTATTCCATTACCGTGGCGGTGAGCTGGCGGCGGCTGACTCATCGCTGACACAATATCGCGGTGTAAAAAGGCAACCGCAAACCTGTGTGTCCAGTAAGAGAGGTGTAGGCACATCTCCGGTTTTTCAAGCGTCATCACTCTGTTTGTCGTGCTAGCCATAAGCGCGTAATGCTCTCGCAGCGTGCGGCCAGCAGCTCAGCGGTGCGTGGCAGAGCCTCTGCAAGCGTCATCGGTCCATCGGCAAGGGCAAACGCGGCGGTGACACCTTCGTCTAAACAGGCCTGCCAGCCATCACCCAGACTGCCGGCGAGTACTATCACTGGCTTACCCTGGCGCTTTGCAGCGCGGGCAACGCCAATCGGTGTTTTACCTGAAAGGCTTTGGCCGTCCAGGCGGCCTTCTCCAGTTATCACCACGTCAACCCCAGGCAGGAGGCTGGGTAGCTTGGCTTGTTGCATAATGATCTCAATGCCTGGTGTGAGCGTGGCGTTAAGAAAGCCTCGTGCAGCGAACCCCATACCGCCTGCCGCTCCCGCGCCTGCTAATGCTCGATCATCGCGGCCAAGCACTTGTGCGCTCAGGTCGGCAAAGTGGCCAAGGGCTCGATCAAGGGTGGCAATGTCGTCGGCGGATGCGCCTTTTTGCGGGCCAAAGACCGCGCTCGCCCCTCGGTCGCCAAGCAGTGGGTTATCCACATCGACGGCGGCTTCCACGTTTAAGTGGCTAAGGCGTGGGTCAAGCGTTGATAAGTCCAGTGTGGCAAGCTGTTCAAGCGCTGCACCCCCTGGGGCCAGCGATTCACCATTCTGGTCTAGTAGCTTGGCACCCAATGCTTGCAGCATCCCTGCACCCGCATCATTAGTAGCACTGCCGCCTAAAAAAAGCAGCGCCTTGGTCGCGCCGGCATCTAGCGCGGCAAGCAGTAGCTCGCCGACGCCATAAGTGGTGGTATGCAGCGCATCGCGCTGTTGGGGTGTCAGGTGCTGAAGGCCACTGGCTTCTGCCAGCTCGATAAACGCGGTACGCTGCTCACTCAGCCAACCCCATGTGGCTTGACGAGGACGTCTCAACGCGTCATGAACGGTGAGTTGTCGGCGCTCTGCGTTGGTGGCCGCAATGAGCGCGTCCAGGCTGCCTTCGCCGCCATCGGCCATTGGGCAAAGGTGAATAGTTGCCGTGGGAGCGGCTTGCTTAACACCGCGTGCCATTGCTCTAGCCGCCTGTTCAGCGCTAAGGGCATCTTTAAAACTGTCGGGGCAAAGCAGTACATTCATCGCACAACCTCCTTAAAACGTTGTCTCAGCGTGTTGTCGTGCATTGTTATGGCGTTAGACGAGCTTAGCGCGCTGCTCAGTGGCACACCAGTCGCGTCAGCGGCGAGAGGAATGATTATGAAAATACCTATTAGCATAGTGTGCCTGTTGGCGTTGGCAGGCTGCCAAGTAGTGCCAGAGCGCTTGCCTCAAGCGGAACCTGCGCCTTCAGCCGCCTGCTATTTCCCGACCAGTCAAACAGCAGCCCCCTATGATGTGCTCACGCGCAGCATCGATGTGCTTGAAGAGTGGGGCTTTGAGCTGGATGCAACCGACGCCGAACTTGGCTTGGTAACAGCGAGCCGGCAGCGTACTTTGATCGGTTACTATGACCCCTACGACAACGCCTATGGCTATGGGCGTAATATGCGAGTATTTGGTGGGTTTGGCTTGGGAAGTCGAGGTTCCAGCATTGGTATTGGGGTGGGTGGGCGTTTGGGCGGTCATCCGAGGCATCAGGCGGTTGAGGTTGAGCGAGTCTCATTACTTGCAAGAGATGGCTATATCCGTCTCTCTCGTGATATTCGTCGGTTCGACCCGCTAGGCGACCTGCGTGAGTCTTATAGTGCGAGCAATGACGATTTCTGCCTACGTTTCCAGGGGGCATTATGACACTGCTTCGTCGTGCCTCGTCCGGCATATTCGTAATGCTGCTGGTCATGCTGTTGGCAGGCTGTGCCGCCACGCCGCCATTAGAATCGCGAGAACTGCGCTATAGCGCTTCTGCAGAACAAACGTTGCGTGCCGCCATTGAGCTAATGATGGAACAAGGGTATGTGGTTAGGCACGCTGATCTCGCCTTAGGACGCGCTGAAGCCAGCCTGGCTCGCTGGCCAGGGTATCGCTTACAGCTAAACGTAATAGAGGAGCTGGGTGGCAGCCGAGTCAGTGTATCGGCCCTGCGAGGTAATCGGCCGCTGCCTCCCTATGTGTTAGACCCCTGGTTAGTTGAGCTGCAGAACACGTTGGGAGAGTTACCGTGAGAGTGGTATTACCAAAGCGAGGTAGTGTATTGAAAATGTCGTGCGCCTACTGGGGAGCTATTGCATTAGGTGTCGTTAGCGCTCTAGGTAGTAGCGCTGTGATGGCACATCCCCATGGCTGGATAGACCTTAGCGTGCGGGTCATTACGGACGACGAGGGCGTAGCCACAGGGCTTCATCAAACATGGCGTATGGACCCTTTTTACAGTTTGGTGGTGTTTGAAGAGCTTCAGCATGTGTCAGGCGCAAGCTTAGAGGAGGGGCTTGATCAGCTGGGTAGCGACATCCGCGACAACTTGTCTCGACAGCACTATTTTACTGAAATTCGTATTGACGGGCGCGTTCAGTCGTTAGGTGACGTGACGGAATATACGGCGATGGAGCGAGACAGCCGCTTAACCTTTATGTTTGTTTTGCCGTTGGCGTCACCACAGCCGTTGGCAGGGCGTACACTGGAGTATCAAGTGTTTGATCCCACCTACTACATTGAAGTGGTGCATGAAGAAGAGGGTGGAAACCCTTCAGAGCAGGCGCTGATTCTTAACGGTGAGCCAGACTGCTCGCTGAGTGTTATACCTGCGAACCCCGACCCCGAGCTGGTCATGCAAGCAGCATTGCTAGATGTAGATGAGCAGGGTGAACCTGGGCTTGGCCGTCACTTTGCTGAAACTGGGCGAGTGAAATGCCTCTAGCGACACACACTGAAGGTCGTGTATAAAGTGTTACTTTATAACTTTTAGGTGGAGGGATAATGCCTTTAACGCGGCAACAACTGGCATGGGGAGCGCTCATTGTTCTGGGCGCAGCGTTGCTGGTATTTACTGTGCAAGCGAATGTACAGGGGGTTAGTTTTCAGTTGCTGGCTTGGCAGCGGGACTTACACCGTACGTTAACGCTATCGATTACCGAATTATCTCGCACGCCTTCCACCGAAACATGGCTAACGTTACTCGGAGTGAGTTTCGCCTATGGCGTTTTTCACGCCGCAGGGCCAGGGCACGGCAAGGCCGTGTTAGCCACCTACTTAGCCTCCCACGGTGGGGCTACCCGTCGGGCGCTGGGGCTCTCCTTTGCAGCAGCGCTGTTGCAAGGGCTAACGGCTATCGCGATGGTAGCGGTGCTCGTCCATGGGCTTGGCTGGGTCACTCGACAAGCCATGGGCAGTGTGGTTTGGGTAGAGCAGGCAAGCTTCCTGTTAGTGGCGTTATTAGGGGGATGGCTATGTTGGCGGGCGGTGAAGCAGCTGCGGCAAGCCTATGGCGGGCATCAGGGTGATGACCACAGCCACAGCCATCAGCACGACGGGCACAGCCATGGGCATGCCCAGTGTTGCGGTGGTGCCCACCATATCGAACCCCAGCAGGCGCTTGATTGGCGCACCGCGTTGATGACCGTTGCCGCTATTGGGATGCGCCCCTGTACGGGAGCGGTGTTAATGGTCGGCGCTGCCAGCTTGCTAGGGCAGTTTTATGTAGGCGTTGCGTCAGTGATTGCGATGTCGATAGGCACGGGAATAACGGTCTCGCTACTTGCCTTAGCGAGTATCATGGCAAGAGGCTGGGCGACGAAGCGCCTCCAAAAGCAGCGTAGCCAGCACATTGTTGAAAAAGTCGCTGGCTGGGCCGCGTTAATCGGGGGCGCAGTGATCATTGCCTTGGGTGTATCACTGGCGTTAGCAGGTGCTGCTCAGCCTGCCGGCGATCCGCTACTTAATGCGCCTTCGCCCCGCCAGGGCTCAGCGCTATTTGGGGAATAAATTAAGCGTTACATGTGAACGCGCAAGAAACTAAAACGTTAGCCCCTCAAGCTGAGCAATTAATTGTGCACGCCGCTCACCTTGAAGGGATAAATCGTAAGGCACCGGGTCGCCATTGCCCCATACCGGTGCAGGCCAGCTAGCATCCTCTTGGTAGCGCACCACCACATGAATATGCAGCTGGCTTACCACGTTGCCGAGCGTGGCAATATTAAGCTTATCGCCGTGAAAGGCCTCTTTCATCATGGTGCCCAGCGCCGTTGCCTCACGCCAAAGCTGCGTTTGATTTTCCTGGCTGAGCTCAAAAACTTCGCTAACTGCAACGGCTCTAGGCACTAAGATCACCCAGGGATAGCGTGCATCGTTCATCAACAGCACGCGACACAAAGGAAGGTCGCCAAGTGGCAGTGTGTCCGCTTCGAGGCGTGGGTCAAGTTCAAACGTTTTCAAGCGCGTACTCCTTTACATGATGGGCATTAGCATAGCAGTTGCCAGTTCGACTTGCCCTCGTTGGGAAGGTGCCAAAACAGGCGGAATTATAAAAATCTGTTACGCTGAAAGCACTCCCATACGGAAAGGCTTCCGTAGGAGCTTCCCGATGTTGAATGACTTGTTAAGGAGAACAACGATGAAAAAACTACTGGCTGCCAGCTTTATTTTACTGATGACTGCGGGTGCTCTAGCAGGCTGCAATACGATTTCTGGTGCAGGGCAAGATGTCCAAGAGGGCGGCCGAGCAGTTCAGGATGCCGCAAGTTAACACTATTTAAAGCGGATGTTTCTTGGCGTAAATGCACGGGTTAGGCATAGTTGCCTAGCCCGTGTGCATATTGGGCGACCATTGGCCAAACAAGGAAGCGTTTCCATGACTGACGTAATACGCTGCGCAAAGAAGGGCGCTTGCAGTCTCTCTGTGCTACTGGCATCTGTACTATTAGTAGCCTGTGCAGGTGCACCCGATGATATCTCTGCCCCCGCGCCGCCTACCGTGGGACAGGCTCCGGCCGCTACCGACACTGTATGTGATGCAGATGCCGTTCAGTACGCGATTGGCACCTCTTTTGATGAAGCTAACGTACCCACGCTTCAAAGCGAGAGTGGAGCCCGGCAAGTGCGCGTGCTCAGGCCGAATAGCGCCGCAACCCTGGACTACCGCGAGGATCGCTTGAACATCCTGCTAGAAAGCAATGACATGATTGAAGCACTGCGCTGTGGCTAACGTAGAATTAATATGACACAGGCGGCGGTTAGCAGCCCCATGGTGATGTTAAATGCGCGCCATGCGCCGTCGCTTTTAATCCACTGCCCAATGGCGCTGCCAAAGGCAACCCATAGGGCGATGCATGGCAGGGCGACCATCTCTGCAAAACCAGCTAGCACCAGCGCGTTAACGACTGGCTGACCACTTTCAGGTAGAAAGCCTGCCATTAATGCCAGCCCCATCACCCATGCTTTGGGGTTGGCAAACTGAAACATCGCCGCTTGCCAGAAGGTCAATGGCACCCCGGGTTGGGTCGTATTGAGATTGGGCGGCGGTGCTGAGGCAATCTTCCAGGCGAGAAACAGCAAATACGCGCTACCCACCCAGCGTAGCGCTATTTGTACCACTGGGACGCGCTCAAACAGTACGCCAAGCCCCAAGGCAATACTTGAAAACAGCAGAAAACAGCCGCCCAAAATACCCCACATATGAGGCATGGTTCTGCGAAAACCAAAATTCGCCCCTGAGGCGGTCAACATAAGGTTGTTGGGTCCAGGGGTAAGTGTCATCGACATCATATAAAGCGCCACAGGCCCCAGCAGTAACCATTCGTTGCTCATTTTTTTGTATCCATACAATTTTGTGGTTGGGTTGTTTTTTAGTCGCTTTTGTAAGCATAATGGCCGTTAAATCTACGTCAAAGGTTTTATTGTCACCATGACAATTTGGGTGCCTTCCCTTGAGCGTTTTGCTGGGCCACGCTACCGTGCCATTGCCCAGTCCATTGGCGCTGCCATTTCGGCAGGAGAGCTTGCCCCAGGGGAACGCTTGCCGCCGCAGCGGCGCTTAGCGGATGCACTGGGGGTAACCGTAGGCACCGTGACTCGTGGATATGCTGAGGCTGAACATCATGGCTGGGTTAGTGCACGGGTAGGAAGTGGCACCTACGTTAGGCAGCATGCGCCGCGCACGGTTTTTGATATGGCGTGGAACCCAAGTGATAACAACGACATCATTGACTTAAGCCTAAGCTTGCCGCCGCCTCATCCGCTTCGCCAGCAGGCGTTCAGTGATGCGTTGAACGTGATAAGCAGCTCTCCTGCAGCCTTGACACGAGGAGTCTCCTATCTGGATGCCAGAGAGAGCGAAGGTCACCGTGAGAGCTTGGCGAGATGGCTAGAACAGCTGGGTATGACATTAAGAGCGGATGAGCTGTTGATTACCCAGGGAGGCCAGCATGGCATCAGCCTGATACTCAGTACGCTGCTGCGCCCTGGTGAGCTAATAGCCGCTGATGCCTTGACGTATCCTGGCGCGATAAGCGCTGCCCAACAAGCACACCTGAAGATGGTAGGCATTGCCTTTGATGAAGAGGGCATGTGCATGGATGCGCTGGAAGCGCAGTGTGCTCGCCAGCCGCCAAGACTCATTTATGTGACGCCTGATCAGAATAACCCTACCGGGGTCTGTCTTAGTGAGGCGCGGCGTGCACGGTTAGTGTCGCTTGCCCGGCGCTATGATAGTTGGCTACTGGAAGACGGCGTGCAGTATTTGCCTGTTGAGCAACGCGGCACACCGCTTTATCAGTTAGCACCAGAGCGTACGCTTTTTGTTTTCAGTACGACAAAGGTCTTGGCGGGTGGGTTGCGCATTGGAGTCCTTCGCGCCCCTGATGTGTTGCTTGAACGCCTTGCTGCAGGGCTAAGAGCACAGAGCTGGATGGTGCCACCGCTCATGGTCGATATCGCCTGCCATTGGGTTGCACAGCCCGCTGCTGGCGCTTTGTTGGCATGGCAAACCGATGAGCTTGCTATGCGACAGCAAGTAACTACACAGGTGCTCTCTGGCTATACCCTGAGTCGGCGGCCTAACAGTAGCAACGTTTGGTTATCGTTGCCTGACGGGGTTCGCGCCATAGAACTGTGTGAACGCTTGCAACAGCAAGGGGTTAAAGTCTCCAGTGCTGAGCCCTTTTGTGTGGGCAGTACGCCTGCGCCTCAGGCCATTAGGATTTGCATCGGTGCCGCGGCTGACAGGCAAAGGTTAAGCCAGGCATTGATGGTGATGAAGCAATGTCTTGCTCAGCCGCCGTTGGCAACTGTTACCGTATAACAATTAATAACCCAGCTACTCATAGCGCCCTTTCCACCGCTGCTGGCGTACCTGATCTTTCAGCATGTCGAGAATATCGTAAAGCACCTGCTCGGTCACATGGGCGCTGGTTTCATCAACGCTTAGCCAGCTGTCGAAGCCACTTTCCGCTGTGCGCTCGATGAGTTGGCGAAATTCCGCTGAATGGATGCCTTGGGCCAGTTCATCCACCAAGCGCTGGGCAACCCCACTTAGCGACGCTTGCATGGCATTAGAGGCCGTTTTTCCCATGGGAAAACGGTGCAGCTTTTGGATTTCCGGGCTCTCTTTCAGCGTCCGGCTAACCAAGTCATCAATGGCCGCCATGATAGCGATACGGTTGTGCTGGTAGGCTTGGCCCACCGTCGCTTCCAGCCGCTGGGATATTTCATGGATCAGCTGGGTTTTACGGGGCATCAGAACGCGGTCAATGACGCGTTCTGAGAGCGAGTCGCTAGCGACAACTTGCTGCTGTACATTGCTCAGCAGACGCAGTGCAATGCGGTCAGAAAGCTCTTCCAACAAAATGTCGTAATACTTGGCAAAAAAACGGTAGCTAGCCCACTGGGTCACATCAATTAAGCGCAGCCGATGCAGCCGGTTTAATAGCGATACCACGCGCAGTACGCGCAATAACCGGAAGCCGCCGAGCGGAATGCAGCCAAGCACGTCGTACCAGTGAACAAACGGGTAGAAAAACCAGCGGTGATAGCGCCGTTCGGCAATCGCTACCGCCCAACCCAGCAGTACATCCGCTATAAAGATACCGACAAAAAACAAATCAATAGTAATAAAGCGGCTGTGAACTACTGAGTCGTAAAACGCGTGGAAACTGGGTGTAAGGCTGGCAATAGCATCGTTAATTGGCCCAATCAGAAACAGCGAGTCAAATAGCAGCAGGCTGAGGTTGATAACCACCGCTGCCAGAATAAAAAAATCCCAGCCGATATGCGCATACTCAACGGATTTGGGTAGGTGTGGGTAGCGCTCCCTGGCGGGCATGTGTGCTCCTTGCTTGGGTGTTAGCGTTAGTTAAGAGTGCTGCTGGTGGTGATGAAGATGGGCGAGCTGCTCTTCTTGCTCTGCCTGCTTACGCAGCTTTTTACGCAGCGCGGCTTTTTCAAACCTTAGTTTCTGTAGTGAGGTTTCCAATGCCAGCGGCGGTACGATAGCCGGTTTGCCATCGGCATCCACGGCCACCATGGTGAGATAGCAGCTGTTGGTGTGACGAATCAGTTTTTCACGAATATCTTCAGCGACGACTTTAATCCCGATCTCCATGGAAGAGCGCCCCACATGATTAACGCTGGCTAAAAAAGTCACTAGTTCGCCGACGTGTATTGGTTGCTTAAACAGCACCTGATCGACAGAAAGTGTGACGACATAGTGGCCTGAATAACGGCTTGCGCAGGCGTAGGCAACTTCGTCGAGCTTCTTAAGAATAGCACCGCCATGCACTTTGCCACTGAAATTGGCCATATCGGGGGTCATTAAGACCGTCATGGAGAGTTCATGCTGGCCGGGTAGGGCGCTGTGTTCAATGAGTGTGTCTGACATAGATAAACCTTCAGGGATTAAAATGCCCGCCCCAAAGGGCGGGCGCTAGACAGGCTGTAAGCCATAAAGAGCGTCGATGGATAACTAGCGCGCGCCTAGAACCATACGAGGCCAACGGAAATAATCGCGCCGGTGATAAACAGCTGGATCAGGCAGAAGCCCATAATGTCTTTCGCCTTCAAACCTGCAATCGCCAGCACCGGCAGTGCCCAGAAGGGCTGCAATAAGTTAGTCCAGGCATCGCCCCAGGCAACTGCCATGGCAACGCGTGAAATGTCAGCCCCCAGCGCTTCTGCCGCTGGCAGCATAACAGGGGCTTGAACGGCCCACTGGCCACCGCCGGAAGGTACAAATAGGTTTACAATGCCGGCACTGAGGAACGACCAAAATGGCAGTGATGTGGCGGTGGCAAAAGAGACCAGCCACTCAGACATGCTTTGCGCTAGGCCCGACTGCACCATAAT
>SKHS01000260.1 GCA_007116835.1 Halomonas sp. | reverse complement strand
TTGCCAACCGCAGCACTGACAAAACCCCAGACGCCGACGGCAACGTTGAGACCACCGGCCACGCCGCCGATGGAATCGAAGAGTATGACAATGCACTACCCCAGTGGTGGTTCAAGCTGTTTGTTCTGACCGTCGTCTTTGCATTAGGCTACTTGGTGCTTTACCCAGGGCTTGGCAACTTCGCTGGTGTCTTAGGTTGGACTCAGGAGCGTCAGTGGGAAGAGGAAGTTGCGCAAGCAAACGAGCGTTTCACGCCTATCTTTGCTCAATACCAGGAAATACCCATTCCTGAATTAGCAAGAGATGCTGACGCGATGCAGGTAGCCGAACGCATCTACTTGAACAACTGTGCCGTGTGTCATGGCTCTAATGCCCAGGGCGGCTACGGCTTTCCGAACTTAACCAACGATGACTGGCTATATGGCGGTGAGCCGGAAAATATCCTGGCGACCCTCAATAACGGCCGTAATGGCTTGATGCCCTCCTGGCAGCAACTCGGTGAGAACAACATAGAGAACCTCACCCAGTACGTACTATCACTCTCTAACCTGGAGCATGATGAGGAGCGTGCAGCCAGCGGTGAAAGCACTTACATGGCCGCCTGCGCAGCATGTCACGCTCCCAGCGGCACAGGAAACATTGCGTTGGGCGCACCTAACCTGACCAATGACATTTGGCTCTATCAGGCACCAGGACAAAGCGTTGCCGACTCGATTCGTCAAACGCTACGTAATGGTCGTAACGGCCACATGCCTGCCCAGGCGGCTTACATTGGTGAAGAGCGCGTTCACCTGGTGGCAGCCTATGTGTATAGCCTGCGTTTTAGAGACTAACTGTTAGCGACTAACGCTGCTAACAGCGAAACACGCTAACGCTGACCTATGAATGTACTGGGGTGTGGGTACTGAGGTGTTAGCACAAGGCGTGAAGGAGGGGTGCGGTTTCATACCGCACCTTTTCTTCATCTATTGCCTGCTCAGGCACTTTCTCTATCCGTTACACTACTATCTAGCGACACGGCATACAGCAGCGTTATCTTGCGTCGAATGTCTAGCGCCACGATATCCATGCTGCCGCCTATTCCTGCCAAATGTGAGCTGCGATCATCGCCATGGAAAAAATACCTAGCCAAGATATTACGCCACCGCCCGTGGGCCACCACACTCCGGGAGAGAGCACGACCCAAAATATGTATGCTAAGCGTCGTCATATATACGTGCGCGAAATCAAGGGTCTGTTCCAGAAAGCACGGCGCGGTGCCAACTGGGCGCTGATGTTAGGCTTTTTTCTTCTACCGTGGATTAACTGGGGCGACCGCCCTGCGGTGTGGTTTGACTTGCCGGGCCGAGAGTTCCATATCCTTGCCGCCACGTTCTACCCGCAAGAGTTCGTGTTGCTTTCTTGGCTATTAATTATCTGTGCCTTTGGGCTATTTTTTATTACCGTCTTTGCTGGGCGCGTGTGGTGCGGCTACACCTGCCCACAAAGCGTTTGGACATTTTTGTTTATTTGGTTAGAGCACCGGATCGAGGGCTCTCGGAACCAGCGTATTAAGCTCGACAAGCAGCCAATGACCGTTAACAAAGCATGGCGCAAAGGGGCTAAACATACCGCCTGGCTGCTGATTGCGTTAGCAACTGGTATCACATTTGTAGGTTACTTTACGCCAATTCGCGAGCTGGTGATGGAGCTTGCCACACTGGAAGCACATGGCTGGTCCTATTTCTGGGTCGGCTTCTTTTTAGTATTTACCTATTTAAACGCGGGCTGGCTGCGCGAACAGGTGTGCATTTACATGTGCCCCTATGCACGCTTCCAGTCAGTGATGTTTGATCGCGACACACTCATCGTGTCCTACGACAAAGCACGCGGCGAGCCACGGGGTAGGCGTAAAAAATCGCTTAGCCATACACAGGCGCGAGAAGCTGGTTTCGGTGACTGCATTGATTGTGACCTGTGTGTCCAGGTGTGCCCAACCGGTATTGATATCCGTGATGGCCTGCAGTACGAGTGCATCACCTGTGCTGCCTGTATCGATGCCTGCGATAGCGTCATGGACAAAATGGGCTATCCAAGAGGGCTGGTTCGCTATACGACCGAAAACGCCCTAGAAGGGAAGAAAAGCCACATTCTGCGCCCCCGCTTATTAGGCTACTTTGCTGCACTGGTCATCATGATAGGGGCATTTGCCTGGGCGGTTAACGACCGTATGCCACTTAACTTTGACGCTGAGCGGGAACGTACGCAGCTGTATCAAATGACGCGTGATGGGCAAATAAGCAATGTTTACAACCTGACCATACGCAATTTAGATAACCAGGATCATACCTATCAACTCAGCGTTGCTGGGCTGCCTAACTTAACCCTGGATAATACGTCCGTGAGCGTGCCTGCGGGCGAGTCGCGAACCCAAATAGTCACGGTGATAGCCGCCCCTGAAACGTTGAGCCAACCCAGTCATCCGATCACTTTCGTGCTGCAAGCGCAGCAGAATGAAAAAATCCGTCAAGAGCGTGAAACACGCTTCTTAGGCGACATTAGGAGATAAAGACACGATGTCTTCCACCGGCGTTACCCCTTGGTACAAGCAAGTGTGGCCTTGGTTTTTACTTGGGCTTCTGGGCGTTTCTATTTTTGCCAGTAGCACGCTAGCAGTGATGGCCTTACGCACGTCTGATGGTTTGGTACAGGATGATTACTACGAGCACGGTCGCGCGATTAACGTGGTTATCGCCAAGCAGGAGCGAGCCCGCGAACTCAACCTGTCTGCCGAGTTGCGTATCGACCCAGTGACCAGTGATATTGTGCTCGACCTCACTGGCGACGCACGCCCTGATACCCTGTACCTCAAGTTGATCTTCCCTACCCAGGATGATCGCGATCAGCAATTTATTCTTGAGCACGTCCGTGATGGCCGCTACGTCGCCCAGGCGCCAGATAATCTTCAATACCGCTGGTACCTGCAGCTACAGCCCGAAGAAGATAGCGCTGACTGGCGCTTGATTGGCGAAGCGCGATTCCCCGATGAGAACAGTATTGCCCTGCTACCCGGAGGGCGTTCTGCGAGCGAATGAGCACCAGCGTCCTTAGCTGCTACCACTGCGGCAACACGGTGCCCGACGGGGCACCGTGGCGTATTAACATTGACGATGCCCCACAGCCGCTGTGCTGCCCAGGCTGCGAGGCGGTTGCCCATGCAATCGTGGATGGCGGTCTAGAAAGCTACTACCGCTACCGCACCGAGTTGCCTGAACGCCCCGATGAGCGCCAGGCTGCCAAAGCTGATACCTGGTCTGTGTTTGACGACCCTGGCCTACAGGCGCAGTTTGTTCATCTCGATGGCGATGAGGGGCTCGTTAGAGCCACCTTAGCCGTTGAAGGCATTACCTGCGCGGCCTGCGCCTGGCTGATTGAGCACCGCTTGAATGCCTTAGAAGGCGTCGCGTCAAGCGCGGTGAACTTAACCCATCACCGCTTACGGATCAGTTGGGACCCACGTGTTTTAAAACTATCACAGCTGCTTGCCGAACTTGCTACGATCGGTTACGACGCGCAGCCTTACGAGCCTGACCAAGCGCAGACACGCCTGCAGCACGAAGAGCGTATGAACGTGCGTCGCCTTATCGTCGCCGCCGTTGGCATGATGCAAGTCATGATGTTTTCAATTCCTATCTACGTGGCAGGCCCTGGCGAAATTAGCCCAGACTTTTACGCCCTGTTCCACTGGCTCTCATTTGCGCTGGCAACACCCGTGGTCTTTTTTTCAGCACAGCCCTTCTTCCGCAACGCGCTACGCGACCTGAAAACCGGCGTACTCGGGATGGATGTGCCGGTATCGCTAGCCATTGGCGGCGCTTATCTAGCCAGTAGTTACGCTGTGCTCTTTGACGTTGGCGAGGTGTATTACGACTCGGTAGCCATGTTCACGTTTTTCCTGCTGTTTGGCCGCTATGTGGAAGGCCGCGCCCGGCGGCGCAGCGGGCACAGTGGCAATGCTCTCAGCGGCGTGCTGCCCGTGTCAGCGACGCGCCTGGAAGATGACGGTAGTGAGCGTATTCTACCCGCCAGCGAACTGCACCCAGGTGACCGCGTACTCATTAAACCCGGCCATGGCGTACCTGCCGATGGCATTATTGAAGACGGCGAATCAAGCCTGGATGAATCAATGCTAACGGGAGAGTACTTGCCCGTCACGCGGCGGGTGGGCGATAGCGTTGTGGGCGGCAGTCAAAACATGGAGAACCCGCTGACGATTAGAGTCACCCATGCCGGCAGTAGCGCCAGGGTTGCTGGAATTGTCGACTTAACCGATCGTGCTTTTGCCAGCCGTCCCCGACTCGCGCAAATGGCGGCACGCATGGCGCATCTGTTTGTCTTACGCCTGCTAGTGGTCACCGCCTGCGTCACGGTTGCTTGGTGGTTTATCGACCCCTCCAGGGTACTGTGGATCATGCTTTCCGTACTGGTAGTGACCTGCCCTTGCGCACTGGCATTGGCAACTCCCACAGCACTTACCGCAGGGCATGGCCAGCTGCGTCAGCGGGGCGTGTTAATTACCCGTGCCGACGCAATTGAGTCACTTTCCGGCATCACTCGGGTCATTTTTGATAAAACCGGAACGCTGACCCGCGGTGAGATGCAGCTTACCCAAACCCACCCTATCCACTCGCCTCTTACCGACGCTGAGCATCCGCTTAGTAGCGAGCAGGCGCGCGCCATTGCCGCCGCGCTGGAAGCCCACTCAGAGCACCCTATTGCTCGGGCATTTCGGCCATTTCGGGATGCCACCTTACAGGCACGCAGCGTCAAAAGCGTTACCGGCAGCGGCCTGGAAGGGGTGCTTAACGGCACAACATGGCGCTTAGGCAAACCCGACTTTGCCTGTTCATCGACGCTCCCCTCACCTGGCGTGGGGCAATGGCTATTACTCAGCCAAGACGACCAACCCCGCGCCTGGTTCAAGCTGCATGACGGTGTCCGCGAAGATGCTGCACAAACGGTGGCTGCCCTTCAAGCTCGCGGGCTTGAGGTCGAACTACTGTCTGGAGACACCCAAGAGGCAGTGGAAAGTCTGGCAGAACAGCTCAACATCACCACGTGGCACGCAGGCAAATCTCCAGAGGGCAAACTTGAACGGCTCCGTGAGTTGCAAGCGAAGGGCGAACGGGTAGTAATGATTGGTGACGGCATTAATGACGTGCCCGTGTTGGCAGGGGCCGACGTAGCCATTGCCATGAACGGTGCAACAGACCTGGCCCGTACACGCGCAGATGCCGTGTTACTTAGCCCGCGCCTAATGCGGATTTTCGAAGCAATTGATATCTCATGTGCGACGCGGCGCATCATGCGCCAAAATATGATGTGGTCCGTTTGCTACAATTTCTCAGCACTTCCCTTGGCGGCAATGGGGTTAATCCCCCCCTGGCTTGCTGCCATTGGCATGTCGCTGAGCTCCCTAGTGGTGGTAGGTAACGCACTGCGCTTAACGCGCTGGCGCACACCGCCTACTCCTCAGGTTGCTCCTGCATCTCCGGTGACTGTATGACCATCTTATACTTATTAATTCCGCTTTCGTTAATTCTGCTGGGCCTAGCCGTGTGGGCGTTTTTCTGGGCCGTCAAGCACGACCAATTCGAGGACTTAGAAGGCCCTGCACACCGTATTTTGTTCGATAACGATGATAATGATTTAACGCCCGAGCAGCGCGCTGCACGTAAAAAGGCAGCGGCCAATAAACAGGCCTCTAATGATGATCACGAGCCCCGCACATGAACCCGGTCGGACTTGATTTACCACCACTGTTAGCCGCCTTTGTATTTGGCCTAATGGGGGGTGCCCACTGCATCGGCATGTGTGGTGGCATCATGAGTGCACTGACCTTTGCCGTTCCGCCCAGCATGCGCCACCCCGCACGCATGGGGGGGCTCCTGATCAGTTATAATGCGGGGCGTATTGTTAGCTACATGGTGGCCGGTGCCCTAGTTGCCTCACTGGGTACGCTGCTTTCGCTATCGCCCTCGGCGGGCATGGCACTGCAGGCATTCGCTGCGCTAATGCTTATCTTAATGGCTCTTTATATCGCTAACTGGTGGAAAGGGCTCTTAAAAGTCGAAGCACTAGGGCGGCATCTTTGGCGTTACATAGAGCCGATGGGCAGGCGCTTAATGCCCGTGGTCCACCTTCCTCAAGCGTTTACACTCGGTGCTTTATGGGGCTGGCTGCCCTGTGGCTTAGTCTACTCAATGCTCGCCTGGAGTCTGGCAATTGCCGACCCGCTTGAAGGCGCTCTGTTAATGGGAGCGTTTGGCTTAGGCACCATGCCAGCACTGCTTGTCACGGGACTTGCCGCGCAGCAGCTCAGCCATTTAATCCGGCACCCCGCTACCCGCAGCATTGCGGCCCTATCGATTATCGGCTTTGCCCTATGGCAACTCTGGACATTGACACATTAACGCTACACCGCGACATAGCTTGATATAGCTCAACGCTTTCGACGTGACACTGCACTAGCATACGGGTCAATACCTGAGACACCTCACTCAGCTAAACATACCGTTTATCTTGCCTTTTTCACTTCGGAGCGACCTTCATGCCCGTTCATGCCACTGCTGCCCTCTCACCAACACACCCCGCAGTGCCTGGGGCTACTGCCTGGGATGAGGAACTGCTGCGCCGTTATGATAAGAGCGGCCCACGCTACACCTCCTACCCGACGGCACTAGCATTCAATGAACAGTTCACCCCCGATGACTTTACCCAGGCACTAGAGCGCAGTAACGCAAGCCAGCGACCGTTATCGCTTTATGTTCACGTGCCTTTTTGCCGAAAGATTTGCTTCTACTGCGCCTGCAATAAAATCGCCACGAAAAATACCGACCTGGCAGAGCCTTACCTTTCCAGGCTTGACCGAGAAATGGTGCTCACTGCGCGCCATTTAGACACCTCTCGCCCCGTACAGCAGCTTCACTGGGGTGGCGGTACACCGACATTTCTTACCCTGGCACAAATGGGCGATTTGATTGATCGTTTAGACGCCCGTTTTGGTTTATCTGGCTCAGCTGATCGCGATTATGCTATTGAGATTGATCCTCGCGAGGCGGACGTATTTACGCTGCGTCACCTGCAGTCTCTTGGCTTCAACCGCCTAAGCCTTGGCGTACAAGACCTGAACTCGCAGGTGCAAAAGGCCATCAACCGCGTTCAGCCACGGGTGCTGACCGAAACGTTAATGGAAGAAGCACACCGTCTTGGTTTTCGCTCACTCAACCTGGACTTAATTTACGGGCTGCCATTTCAAACTGAAAAAAGCTTTGCCGAAACACTCAGCCAGGTAATCGAATTAAACCCCGCTCGGCTATCTGTTTTTAACTATGCGCATATGCCCACCCGTTTTGCACCTCAGCGTCGCATTAACGAAACAGACCTGCCCAGCGCCGATGAAAAACTGGCTATCCTACATACCACCATTGAGATGTTGACGAATGCAGGCTACGTTCATATCGGTATGGATCACTTTGCACGCCCAGACGATAGCCTGGCAATCGCTCAACGCAACGGTACGCTGCAACGTAATTTCCAGGGCTATTCCAGCCACGCTCAGTGCGACTTAGTTGGCTTAGGGGTCTCCGCTATTTCAAGGGTTGACGATGTTTACGCGCAAAACCCTACCCAGCTTAACCAGTATGAAGCCGCCTTAGATCAAGGAAGACTAGCAACCGTCAAAGGATTACGTTTAAATAAGGATGACCTAATACGAAGAGACGTGATCGAACGTCTCATGTGCGATATGCAGATTGATCTTGGAGCCATTGGAAAGCGTTGGCACATTGACGCAGCTAGGTATTTTTCCTCTGCACTTGAGCAACTGAAAACCGCTGAACAGGATGGCTTGGTCACGTGCGACCAGCAAATGATTAGCGCGACGCCGACGGGGCGCCTGCTAATTCGTCACTTGGCAATGGCCTTTGATGCACGACTGCCAAGCCAAACCACTCAGCGCTACTCGAAGATTTTATAAGCTTGTTGAGGCGCTTGGCTCCTGCGCTTATGATGGCTAACGAGAAAGGGAGGATCACATGCCATACCCCGTCAGCCAACGACGTTCACTGCTGCAAGAGGCACGCTGCCAAACCTGCAGCTTAAGCTCGCTATGCCTACCGCTCGCCCTTGAGCTTGAGGACATGAGCCAGTTTGACGCCATCATTCGACGCCGCGCGCCGCTCAAAAAAGGCGAACCGCTGTTTCGCCAAGGCGATCACTTTACCAGCGTGTATGCCGTTCGCTCTGGAAGCCTAAAGCAGGTAACAAGTGAAGGTAATGGGAATGATCAGCTGACGAACTTCTATCTTCCCAGCGAGCTGGTTGGCTTAGATGGGATTGACGAAGGGTGCTATCCCGGTAGCGTTATTGCACTGGAAACCACCACTGTCTGTGAGATTCCATTTGACCGTTTAGACCTGCTTTCTGAAGAGCTGCCTGAACTACGCGGTCAGCTCTACCGCAGCATGAGCAAAGAGTTGCGCGATGACCGGCGCATGATGCGCCTGCTATCGCGCAAGACCGCCGACCAGCGGCTGGCTAGCTTTTTAATCACCCTATCCGACCGCTTTCGTAGACGGGGGTACTCGCCTTACAGCTTCCGGCTTTCTATGTCCCGCGCTGATATTGGCAACCACCTTGGTCTTGCTGTAGAAACCGTCAGCCGTATTTTAAGCCGTTTTCAACAGCAGGATGTAGTGGCTGTTTCAGGTCGCGAAGTGAATATTCTGGATATGCAACGCCTGATCATCTTAGCGGAAGAGGAAGAGCAAACAGCTAACTCACGTTAAGCGCCTGGATTCGTCCTTCCATCAGTGCCGCTTGCTTGGCTTCCAGGCCTTTGAAGTCAAATAGCTGGCGGTCTGCTAGCTGGGAAGGCGCTACATTGGTCACCGCTTTAAACATACTTTCCAAACGTCCCGGGTGCTTTTTATCCCAGTCGGCAAGCATTTCCTTCACAATTTGGCGCTGAAGATTGGGCTGAGAACCACACAAATTGCAGGGAATAATGGGGAATTCCATTAACCGGGAAAACGTCGCAATATCCGCCTCTTTGCAGTAGGCCAGAGGACGAATCACAATATTTTTCCCGTCATCAGACAATAGCTTAGGCGGCATTGCCTTCAAGGTACCGCCAAAGAACATATTAAGAAACAGCGTTTCTAAAATATCTTCACGATGATGGCCCAAGGCAATTTTTGGTGCCCCAATCTCTTCGGCAAAGCCATACAGAGAGCCACGCCGTAGCCGTGAGCAGAGCGCACAGGTGGTTTTACCTTCCGGGGTTTTTTCCTTCACTACTGAATAGGTATCCCGCTCTAGAATATGGTATTCAACCCCCAGCTTGTCTAGGTACTGGGGCAACACATGCTCAGGAAAGCCCGGCTGTTTTTGATCCATATTCACCGCCACCAGCGAGAAATTAACTGGTGCATTGCGCTGCAGGTTGAGCAGAATCTCCAGCATTGTATAACTGTCTTTACCGCCTGATAGGCACACCATCACCCGGTCGCCTTCATCAATCATTTGATAATCGATGATCGCATTGCCCACTTCTCGTCGCAGGCGCTTTTGCAGCTTGTTAAATTCGCGCTTCTGTTTAGCATCGTTATGCTCAGGCTGCATCCGCAGGCTCTGACGAGCAACAGCGGCGCCATTAACAGAGGAGCCATCAACAGAAACGTCATTGATAGAAATGTCATGAACAGAAGGCGTAGCTGCCGTAGCAGGATTAAAGTAGTCAGGTTGTTGCATGGTGTCAGCACTGCCGATGGTAGAAGAAGCAGCGCACATTCTAACAACACTCACCACCGCCACCCAACATAAACGCGGGCAATCCATCTGGAAAAGTGCTCGCGATCAAGCCTCACGGGCTATTTCATGCTGCAGCCGTAAATACAACAGCGCACTGGCGCTGGCGTCTCCCAGCACACCTAGCCACTGGATGGCGGGCATCTGCCAGCGGGCAAGCGCCGCGCTAATGTGACGGTCAGTATCGCGATAAGGATGCAGCCGGTGCAGCTGACGATGATGCAGTTTGGCCACGTCCACGTGAGCATTGGGCAACCCAAACCCTAACCCTGCTTTAAACAAGCCATTCAAGCGCTCCATGGCATGATCCAGCTGCCAGCCAATGAGCGGACGGTTGCCGATAAATTCAGCTAATGATCCGAGGCTCTTAGCGTCAGGCATCAGTACGGCTTCCGTCTCATACAGCCGTTGATGGCGACGTAGCGTATCAGGACACGCGCGCTGCTCATCCACAATGGTCGCCACCCACGCTTGACTGGTATTTACTCGGCGCGGGCTCACTACCACAGCAGCTAAGCTAATAACGGGTACTCGGCCGAGGCTAACCTGACAGGCAAGCGCTA
>SKHS01000193.1 GCA_007116835.1 Halomonas sp. | reverse complement strand
TGGTCGACCGATAAAGATGGCATTGCACTGTGTTTGCTCGCGGCGGAAATAATGGCGGTTACTGGGAAAACGCCCAGTGAGTATTACCGTTCATTAACCGAGCGTTTCGGCGAGCCGTTCTATAAGCGTGTCGATACTGCCTGTACGGCTGAAGAGAAGGCGGCTTTTAAACAGCTCAGCGCAGAGAGTGTTACTGAAACTACCTTGGCAGGTGACCCGATCACTGCCGTATTGGTCAACGCCCCCGGCAACGGCGCAGCCATAGGTGGTTTGAAGGTAACAACTGACAATGGTTGGTTTGCGGCCCGCCCCAGCGGCACGGAATCGCTTTACAAAGTGTACGCGGAAAGCTTTAAAGGCCCGCAGCATTTAGATGAACTAATCGATAGTGCCACCACGCTGCTTTCTGGTGTGTTAAAGGGGTAAGGAGTGGGGCGTTACCACGTGTTGCATAACCTGTTGAATGCAAAGATGTTGTAGTGCGGCGTAAGCGTCAGCGCACCCGCAAAGGCAGCGCGAAGCGGTGCTGGGGTA
Source organism: Halomonas sp. (assembly GCA_007116835.1). Taxonomy (GTDB): domain Bacteria; phylum Pseudomonadota; class Gammaproteobacteria; order Pseudomonadales; family Halomonadaceae; genus Vreelandella. Next base: position 2,223 of record SKHS01000193.1, on the reverse strand, counting down.
GGTTGATTGAGGCACCACTGGGCGTCGTTCCGCCGCCTTCCGCGGGTGCCGCCTTCGCTCGTTCCTCGCGAGAGGCGTTACCACGCGCTACATAACTACGCTGCCATCGCCGAGATGTCGGACCACCGATAAATCGGCCTCCTGGTATGGATTGACCTGTCAAGGGCACGGTTATCTTTCGTTCATTCGGTTGTCCTCAATGCCTAGGGGGCAGGAAGCGAAGGGCTATCTGCGACGGTGGATCTCTCTGGTATTCGTGGGTTGGTTACCGACCTGTCATCACTTCGTCGCGGAGCTACCCTGCTCTACAAGCGAGGGTCACCCAGCCCCAGAGGGCGGGGCCTCATAGGAGGGCCAGGGGTTCTCCCACCGCCCCGACGCTCCCTGACACCTAGACACTGGAACGTGATAGTCATGCGGTCGCCCGGCTTCCGTGCGGTTTGCCCATAGCCTCACAGGCAATCGCCCACATAAACCCCGTCAATTCGCGCGCGACGGCGGTGATAACCTGCTGCTTCATCTTGCCCGTGGCCGCCAATCGACGGTAACGTCCGCAGAGTCGTTTCTGTGCTTCCCAGGCGATTGCCTGCACCGTCGGCGTGGTCTGCTCGGCTCGCTTCTCAATAATGCGCGTCTTGCGCGCGGGGAAGCGATAGCTCCAGGCGGCCTCCACCAACACACGACGCACATGACCATTACCCGTTTTAGTGATGCCTCCCTGTCGGCGACTACCGCCACTGGAGTGCTCGCTGGGCACTAGTCCCAGGTAGGCCATCAGTTGCCGCGGTGAGTCGAACCGGCTGATATCACCCAGCTCGGCCAGCACTGTCATGGCGGTAATCAGGCTGATCCCACGCATCGCCATTAGCGACCGAACCACCGAGGCCAGTGACCACTCCATTAACGCCGCTTCCATTTGCTTCTCTAACCCTGCAACGCGTCGTTGAGCCTCTCTCACGGCCTCAATGTACTCCTGTAGCACGATCTGCTGAATCCGATTATCGAAGCGGACGGTCTCGAGCCAGCGAAAATGAACCGGTATCCACTTACTTTTGCCAGTGTAGACCTTGCCGTGGCGTAGCAAGAATGCGCTCAGACGTTGACGTGCTTTAAGCTCAATGGCCTTCATATCCTCACGGGCACGTGTCAGATCACGAATGGCTTCCTGCTCGGGCGTGGGCACCCAGACCGGCGTGAGTTCGCCAGCACGTGAGAGACGGGCCAGCATGACGGCGTCTCGTCGGTCGGTCTTGACGCGATCTCCCGCACGACGAGGAATCAGTGATGGGGCAACCACTTCGCCATCATGGCCGCTGGCCTGAATCTGGTGATAGAGGCCGTAACCACAAGGGCCAGCCTCATAACTGAACAACAGAGGCTGCCCGTTGAACCGCTGGCTGAGCTGGCGAATCATCTTGTCAATGGCCTTGGATTCGTTAGGAATCTCGCCACGAAACTCGGGCTCGAGCCGCCCCGCCTCGGCGATAGAGACGGCAATGGTGGCCTTGTGCACATCCAGGCCGATATAAGCGGCATGGACGTTGCCAGCGCCGCTACGGCGTTCACCAAAGGACGGTTGATTTACGCTAGACTGTTTCATGACCTGCCTCCCTTAATAGTGGCTCTGCGTTGTTGCCTCAACCTCAACATAACCCACGAAGTTGAGGAGGGGCAGGTCAATCCATCATGTCTACAATAGAGCAGTGGCACGGTACCGTGTGGGAGGGAGCTTCAGCTCGCGATGATTGGGGCACTTCAACCAGGGTCAGCGCACCCGCAAAGGCAGCGCGAAGCGGTGCTGGTGTTTGACTGTAGGGGTGCAAGATTGCTACTAATACTTAACAATTTTTTGTCATCCTATTGTAAACTCAAGCGTTGAATGTAAAGAGGTTTGGGCTGGCGTGGCTTTTGCTTCGTATAGTTATCACGTCACCCCTTAATTTTTTCAAGGAAGACACTATGCGCTCTCCATTACCAACAACCAGCCCGCGTGTTTATCGAAAAGCGAGGAATACTCCATCCAAGCCGCCGCATTGGGTGGAGATGAATAGCGCGGCGTCCGCTAGGTCGCCATCCATCTTGAAATCTTACATAAAGCTGCCTAGCCTGTAAGGCATGAAAACCGAACGCGCCTACAAATACCGCTTCTATCCCACGCCCGAGCAGGCAGCCTTGCTGGCGCGGACGTTTGGGTGCGTGCGGTTTGTCTGGAACGCGGTGCTG
>SKHS01000097.1 GCA_007116835.1 Halomonas sp. | reverse complement strand
GCTCCGAGTGGGGTTTACCAAGCCGTACGCTGTTACCAGCGACGCGGTGCGCTCTTACCGCACCCTTTCACCCTTACCGGCCTCGAAAGGCTTAGGCGGTCTACTCTCTGCTGCACTTTCCGTCGGCTTACGCCGCCCAGGCGTTACCTGGCACTCTGCCCTATGGAGCCCGGACTTTCCTCCCCTAAACGCCTTTACAGGCAATTTAGCGGCGACTGTCTGGCCAACTCCGGCGGCAAGCATACCAGCGCCCCGCCGCCGCCTCAATGATCACTTTTCAATGCTTGCAATCTTGCATACCACTCTTGCTTGCGACCACCGAGCATTCTTGCCGCTACAGCCGCTCCTTGCTTCACGCCAACCCCTTCTGCCAACAGTGTTTTAAGCAACTCATCAGCGACAATCGATTGCTCGTCACCCCGCACCACAGGCGCTGCGCCGGCAATCATGACGACAAATTCTCCCCGGCTCTGGTTGGGGTCTTGCAGCAACTGATGAAGCAGCGCCTGCGGAGAACCTTGCAGAAAGGTTTCATAGGTTTTGGTTAACTCTCGGGCAAGCACCACCGCTCTATCGGGCATTTGTTCGCATAAGGCTTCCAGGGTATGCACAATTCGATGAGGTGACTCGTAGAACACCAAGGTTTCCTCACGCGTTTGCCATTTTTCAAGCGCCTGTCGCCGAGCACTTGGCTTAGATGGCAAAAAACCACCAAAGGCAAACCGATCAGTAGGCAGCCCTGCCGCAGATAGCGCACTCACCAGTGCGCAAGCTCCAGGCAAAGGCACAATGTGTCTACCTCGCAGCCGCAGCTCTCTTACCAACACGAACCCTGGGTCACATATTAAAGGCGTGCCAGCATCGCTAATCAGCGCAATGTTTTCCCCTGACAATAAGTAACTATCCAGTGTGTCAACGCGCCGCGCCTCATTATGCTCATGCAAAGAGAGCATCGGCGTATTCACCCCCAAATGCGCCAACAACCGAGCACTATGACGTGTATCCTCTGCTGCAATACGCGAAACCTCTGCTAATACCCGGGCTGCACGCGGCGTTAAGTCTTCCAAATTCCCAATTGGCGTGGCGACAACGTACAATGTACCCGGATGCTGGTGTGTCATCATGACTCCCGATGTGTTAATAGACTGCACTAAAGGTGCGTTACGCGTATGCAATGGTGAGTTCATCTGCTCGTTGAGCGACTGCGCAAATGAAAACTAAGGAAGGATACATGAAACCGTCACTACGTGGATTACTGGCCACTGCCTTCATGGCACTTCTTATCACGGGGTGTGCCATGCAACCCCCAAGCGTGGTTGACCGCGTCCCTGGACAGGATGCCAATCGCTTACTAAGCCAGGCAGAGCAACAAGCCCCCGAACAGGCCGCCCAAACACGCTTGGAAGCGGCCGACATACTCGCCAGGCAAGGTCAGCGCGATAATGCGTTTGAGGCTACCGACGCGGTTGATGAAAGTAAGCTTTCAGAAACAGACCGCGTGCGCTGGGCGATGCTCTACGCTGAGCTAGCCAGAGGACTCGACAACCCTCGGGCGGTCTTGCGCGCAACCCAAGTGCTTGATGACGAGCTGCCGATGCAGGCCAATCAACAGCAAACCCTGGCAGACCACCAACAGTGGGCACGCCAAGCCTTAGAAGGAGAGCCTGTTAAGGTCTCCCTTCCAACGCTTGAAGGTGTCGATATTCAACGCATTGTGGTGGCACTTCCAGAGTCAGGACCACTCAGCAGCGTTGCTGAAACGATTGCTTCCGCGATTCGTCGCCACCATGAAATACGCGGCAACGACGTACAGCTTAGCTTTTTAGACGCTTCTCAATACTCATTGAATGATATCTATCAACGCGCCGAGCAAATGAATGCTCAAGTCATTATTGGGCCGCTTGATAAAGAACAGGTCACGCAACTAGAACAGCGTGACAGCGTTCCCCTACCAACCCTAGCACTGAATTACGGCAATAGCGCCAGCAATCAAGCTGAACAACTGCTGCAATACGGCCTTTCCGCTGAAGATGAAGCCCGTCAGGCGGCACGTCGTGCTTATCAGGACGGTCATCGCCAAATGTCGCTGATGGTACCTGACAATGCTTGGGGCCGCAGAGTAGGCGAAGCATTTTGGAATGAGTGGCAGCGCCTAGGCGGGGAAATGACTAACGCAGTACGCTACAACCCCAGCAGTCCTGTTTCTAACACCGTTCGAACCGCCCTCAATGTCAGTGGAGAGCGTGCACGCCTTGGCAATATTGATGCGCTATTTTTACTCGCACTGCCGGAATACGCACGCCAAGTCCCCCCCACGATGGATTACTATTACGCGCCTAATTTGCCTATCTATGCGACCTCCCATCTTCACGAGGGACGCCAGCAGACTCGTTTAGATCAAGACTTAAATGACGTGATGTTTATGGATATTCCTTGGCAGATTCCCGACGCTGCCGTGGGTGGAGAAGAAGTCCTACCGTTCTACGCCACTTACCAGCGTCTTCGCGACGAATCTGACCCCTCCATGTTCCGGCTAATGGCCATGGGAGTTGATGCTTATGAACTTGCCACCCGCTTATCCGATCTTTCCGCATTAGAGGGCATGACCGGAAGTACAGGCACACTCTACCTTGCCGACGATGGGCGCATCTATCGTGAATTGCCATGGGCAAAATTCCAAAACGGCATACCCGTACCGATTTTAATCCCCGGACTACTGGGAAATGACGAATAGTCCCCAAACCGCTCGTTACCGGGG
>SKHS01000298.1 GCA_007116835.1 Halomonas sp. | reverse complement strand
TACCCGCGCGCAGGATTAGGCGTGGCATACTGGTAGGTTTTTTGTTCAGCGCCGCGATTGCCTTTTGGATTCTGGGGTTAAGTTACTCCGACCACCTGGGTGAAAGCGCATTTATCAACAGCCTAGGGATTTTGCTGGTACCCGTGGTAGCGCGATTGTTGTTTGGCGACCGACCGCCACGCTCTACCTGGATTGCCCTTCCGGTTGCCCTATTTGGCTTTGCACTGCTGTCGCTGAACGCAGGGTTTCGAATAGAAGCCAGCCAGCTGTTAATGGTGTGTGCAGCACTCTGCTTTGCACTGTTGATCAACGTCAACACCCGCGTGGTGCGCAACGTGCCTGCGCTGCCGTTAACGACACTTCAGTTGATTTCAGTCGGCAGCATACTGACCTGCCTATCGTTGGTCGTCGAGCATCAGCCGCTAGCACTCAGCCCCTCCATACTGGGCTGGTTTATGGCCAGCGTGCTGCTAGCCAGTTCACTACGCTTCTTTCTGCAAATCAAAGCCCAGGGCATGACCACGCCTAGCCACGCGGCGGTTATCTTAATGCTTGAAGCCGTGTGGACTGCCCTATTCGCCGCATGGTGGTTTGGCGAAACCATGACCCTGCTACAGCTGCTTGGCTGTAGCCTGATTTTTACCGCCCTATTGATTAACCGCTGGTACTGGGTACGCAAAGTGATGCTGCGCTGGCTACCTGGCGCTCAGCGCTAACCCTTACGGTCTAACAGCCGCTGCATGGCAGCGGTTGGCTCAGCAATTTTGCGATAGTAGCGGCTCTCGGCATAGCTATCGTTAAATACATCAAAGTAATCGTCTAGCACATCAGCGGCATTTTCATCGCCACTTTGGCGCAGCAGTTCAATGGCAACTTCCGCAGTACACAGGTGCGATTTTGAGGCAGGTTTGCGAAGCCGATAGCGTGTTTCCCGCTCAGTGCGCAGCGGCAGTACCGGCAACGTATCCAGATAAGGGCTCTTGCGAAACATCCGCCGCGCTTGCCGCCACGTGCCATCTAAAATCACAAATACCGGAATACGTGCTTGCTGCTTCACCGCGTGCACGGCATTAATATCCACCACACGATCTGCGTAGTCGGGCTGGTCATCAGGAAAGATCACAAAAGGTGCGTAGCGAGGATCTTCAAGCAGTGCGGCTAACTCTTCGTCCGGCGCGGTGCGGTACCAAGTAAACACTTTGGTTTGCGTCAACACATCACCAATTAACCGCCCAGTATTGGTCGGCTTGTAGTGTTCTATAGAGTGGGTCAACAGCCATACCTGGGCGGTGCTATCCGCTTTCACCTGATAAGGGCACAGACAGTTAAGCTCAGGAAGATTGCACCCTTCGCAGCGTGTGACAAAACTGCCCCGTGCTTTAAATTCACGCCGAGGTGGACGCGGATGCCCCGTAGCAGGGTCGAAGTCAGTCAATGAAGAAGACTCAGGGGGCTGTGACGTAGCGTCAGACATCCGCGCTCCAATTCATAAAGGGCGATTAATAAAGGGCGATTAACAAAGGGTGCCGAGTATAAAGCAGCCCGGCCACCATGACGAACCCCTGCTCTCTAAAACCACTCGTAGTAAACCAGAACACTCTGAACAGTTGACACCAAAAGCGTAACGCCGCTAGAGTCTTGTCAACTTTCAAAAGAAAAAAGGTTTACCCGTGACCGCCACCGCTTTCAATGCCGCCGCCCCGCGCCACGACTGGACGCTGGACGAAATTAATGCGCTGTTCGCTCTGCCCTTCAACGACCTGTTATTTAAAGCTCAGCAAGTGCATCGCGCCCACTTTGATGCTAACGCGGTGCAGGTTTCTACCCTGCTGTCGATTAAAACGGGGGCTTGCCCAGAAGACTGCAAATATTGCCCGCAGTCCGGTCACTACAATACCCAGCTCGAAAAAGAGAAGCTGCTGGAAATCGAAAAAGTCGTTGCCCAGGCCAAGGCCGCCAAAGAAGCCGGTGCTAGCCGTTTCTGTATGGGCGCGGCATGGCGCAGCCCGCGGGATAAAGATTTATTGCTGGTCGAAGAGATGGTTCGCCAAGTAAAAGCGCTGGGACTGGAAACCTGCATGACACTAGGCATGGTCGACGGTGATCAAGCCAGCCGTTTGGCGGCTGCTGGGCTGGATTACTATAACCATAACCTGGACACCTCCCCCGACTTTTATGGTGAAATCATCACCACCCGCACCTACAGCGACCGCCTGGACACCCTGGCCACCGTGCGTGAAGCGGGCATGAAAGTATGCTCCGGCGGCATTTTAGGCATGGGTGAAGGTGCACAAGACCGCAGCGCACTGTTACAGCAGTTAGCCAAGCTGTCACCGCACCCAGAATCCGTGCCCATCAATATGCTGGTTAAAGTACCGGGTACGCCGCTGGAGAACGTCGAAGACTTGGACCCGCTTGAATTTATCCGCGCCATCGCGGTGGCACGTATTATGATGCCGCAAAGCCATGTGCGGCTTTCCGCTGGCCGCGAGCAGATGAGCGAGTCGACTCAAGCACTGGCATTTTTGGCTGGGGCCAACTCGATCTTCTACGGCGACAAACTGCTCACCACCGGCAATCCTCAGGCAGACCGCGACCGCGCGCTCTTTGCAAAATTAGGCCTGCACCCAGAGCGCCGTGATACCTGCGAAGATGAAGCCACTCACACCGAGCGCCTCACCCAACAAGCTCAGCAACGCGCCCAGGCAGAGCGGGCCGCAGCACTGGCGGTAGATGCTAGTGTCTGACGCGTGGCATCAGCGGCTAGCCATCGCCAAGCAGCAGCGTGTTGAAGAACAGCGCTGGCGGCACCGCCAGGTGAACACCCATAGCACGCTGGACTTTGCGGGCAATGACTATCTTGGGCTGGCCTGCGATCCACGTGTGCAGGCTGCCCAGGCAGAGGGTGCGCGTCGCTTTGGCGCAGGCGCGGGCGCATCGCATTTGGTCAGCGGCCATTTGGAGGTTCACGACGCACTGGAAGACGCCCTGGCCGAGTGGACCGGACGGCAGCGTGCACTGCTGTTTTCCACCGGCTATATGGCTAACCTTGGCGTGTTGCAGGCGCTCGCCGACTCGCATACCGCCCTCTTTCAAGACCGTTTGAATCATGCCTCACTGCTCGATGGTGCAACGCTGAGCGGCGCTCGCTCACGGCGTTTTCATCACCGCGATGGCGCTGATCTTGAACGCCTGTTAGCGCGCAGCTCCGCCACCCATAAGTTGGTGGTCAGCGACGGCGTGTTCAGCATGGATGGCGACGTTGCCGATATTGCCACCCTTGCCCACGTCAGCCAGCAGCACAACGCCTGGCTAATGGTTGATGACGCGCACGGCCTAGGTGTTTTAGGCGATAACGGTAGCGGCTGTGTGGAAGGTTTCGACAGCCAAGCGGTGCCTATTTTGGTCGGCACACTAGGCAAGGCATTGGGCACCGCTGGCGCGTTTGTGGCCGGTGACGCTGTGCTGATTGACCACCTCACCCAGTTTGCTCGCAGCTATGTCTATACCACGGCCCAGCCCCCCAGCATTGCCGCTGCGACCCTGGAGGCGCTGACCATCGTGCAGCGCGAACCCGAACACCGCCAACAGCTAACGCGCCATATCAGCTACTTCCGCCAGCAAGCCCAAGCACTAGGGCTGCCCCTTGCCGACTCCCATACGCCTATTCAACCGCTGTTACTAGGAGACGAACCGCGCACCATGGCTTGGGCGGCTAAGCTCTCCCAGCGAGGCATTCACGTCGGGGCGATTCGCCCACCCACGGTGCCCATGGGTGCCGCAAGGCTGCGTATTACGCTGAGTGCCCGCCACTCGCTAGGCGATATTGATCGGCTTGTCGAAGGTCTGAGCGCCTGTCAGCGCGAGGAGGCACGATGTCCTGCCTAGACGCCGCCCCTCTACATCTGGTGCTGCTATCGGGCTGGGGGATCGATCAGCGCATCTGGCAGCCGTTGGAACACCACTGGCCCGCCCATAGCAAGGTACACACGGTGGAGTGGCCAGGCTATGGCGATACCCCTGCCCTGGCTGAACCGGCCACTCTGGATACCCTTGCCAGCGCCATGGCCGACCAACTACCCAGTAACGCTGTGTGGGTCGGCTGGTCGCTGGGCGGGCTGTTAGCCAGCGCGCTGCTCGATAAGCTGCCTGCGCCACGCGGCCTTGTGCTGATTGGCACGGGCGAGCAATTTTGTAGCGATGATGGCGTCAGCAACGCCGAGCTTGCCAGCTTTCAGCGCGCCTTTAGCCGCGACCCCGATGCCACCTGGCGGCATTTCTTACGCTGGCAAACCCAGGGCGAACCTAACGCTCGCCACGCCCACCAACAGTTACGCGCCATGCTGGGTGACACCCCAAGCGCCACGCTCAGCACGCTGTCCCAAGGGCTTCACTGGCTTGCCACATTGGATAACACCCAGCGTTTGCAAGAGGCTCCCTGCCCGGTCATTCGATTAGTCGGTGAGCACGACCCGTTAGTAGCTTCCGGCATCCGTGCTCAGGCTATCAACCTTGCCCACGCGGGGCACTGCCCGATGCTTTCCCAGCCTGCTCAGCTGGTCGCGACCATCGCTTCCCAGGCCGCACTGGTCACCAAGGAGCACGTATGCACCTAACGACAATGCCCGCACCAAACTGGCAAGCAAAAGTCGCCCACGCTTTTTCTCGGGCGGCTCCACGCTACGATGCTCTGGCCAGCGCTCAGCGTCAGATAGGGGAAACGCTCTGGTCATCGCTTCCGCCTAGTGCCGACAACATACTCGATCTTGGCTGCGGCACCGGTGTCTGGACACAACGACTAGCCACTCAGTTTCCCCAAGCCCACGTCACTGGGCTGGATATTGCCCCGGGCATGCTCGCCCATGCCCAGGCGCGCTATGGCCATCATATTTGTTGGCAGCAAGGCGATGCCGCTGCGCTGCCGTTTGAGCGCAGCACCTTTGATCTGGTCTTTTCCAACCTCGCCATCCAGTGGTGCCGCGATATCGATGCGGTTATGCGCGAGCTTCAACGAGTGCTGACCCCTGGCGGCCAAGTGCGCCTCACAACGCTCTTACCTGGCACGCTGGCAGAAGTCGCCACGGCTTGGCAGCGCCCAGAGGCGTTACTGCAAACGCCGAATGCCCAAGCACTTGAACGCGCCGTTGCACTGAGCAGTTTAACGCTGGTTGATCGCATCACCGAATGGCGGCGGTTTTACTACCCCGACTTAACGGCCGTGATGGCCTCAATCAAGGGGGTAGGCGCCCAAGTGGCGCGGCCCAAGGCGCGCCTTACCCGCCGAGAGCTGGCCGCCGCCCGTGAGCGGTTTGAAACGCTACGTGCCCCCCAAGGGCTCCCCGTTAGTTACCACTGCATCACCCTGCACCTGGAAAAATCATCATGACCGTCTATTTCGTGACCGGCACCGATACCGATGCGGGTAAGACCCTGGCCACCAGCGCACTGCTGTGCGCTGCCAAAGATCAGCAGCTCAGCACGCTGGGGCTTAAGCCGATTGCCTCTGGCAGCCACATCACGACGGATGGGCTGCGCAATAGCGATGCGTTGGCGCTACAGGCACAAAGCGCTCCACCGGTCGATTACACCACCGTTAACCCTTGGACGTTTGCGCCCGCTATCGCGCCACATCTAGCCGCCAGCGAGGCGGGGCACGTTCTTAACGTCAACAGCGTAGTGGAATCGCTTACTGCCACGCTAAACAACACGCCGCGCGATTTAACGCTCATCGAAGGCGCTGGCGGCTGGCGCGTGCCACTCAATGAGCAAGACGACTTTTCCGATATACCGCGAATGATGCAGCTGCCAGTCATTCTGGTCGTGGGACTAAAGCTAGGTTGTCTTAATCATGCGCGGCTTACCGCGGAGGTGATTGCTGCCGATGGCCTAACCCTTGCAGGCTGGGTCGGCAGCGTAGTGGACCCTGTATTCTCCTCTGATACAGCACGCTTTAACGCCAATATCGCCCTGCTTAACAACACCCTAAACGCGCCATGTCTGGGCATTATTCCTCATTTAGCCACCGCTGATGCTGCCCATGCGCGCCACGCGCTCTCACTAACCGCGCTGCTTAACACCTCAGTTTTGAATCAGGAAGCCGCTCTATGAGTTCTCCCGTTTGGCACCCTTATGCCCACCTCAAAACACAAGCGCCAGCACCCAAAGTAGTCGGCGGCAGCGGTAGCCATTTCACCCTGGAAAGCGGCGAGCAACTACTCGACGCTACCTGTTCTTGGTGGTGCATGATTCATGGTTATGGCCACCCGCGTTTAGTCGCGGCCATTCGTGAACAGGCAGGCGAGCTATGCCATGTCATGCTCGGTGGCCTCACCCATGATCCCGCCGACCAGCTCGCACGGGAGCTGGTGCGCATCACCCCTGATGGACTTAATCACGTGTTCTACTCCGACAGTGGTTCCGTCGGGATGGAAGTGGCGATGAAAATGGCCCTGCAGTACCAGGTGCTCATCGGCCACCCCGAAAAATGCAAGATGCTTTCGTTAATGAAGGCCTACCATGGCGATACCACCGGCTGTATGGCGGTATGCGACCCTGAAGAGGGCATGCACAGCTTGTTCGCCAGCCTGCTGCCCCAGCACCACTTTGCCCCCGCGCCCAGCGCACCGTTTAACGCCACGCCGGAACAGGTGGCCGATGATTTAGCGGCACTTCGCGACGTATTGGCGAGCCACCATCATGAGATTGCTGCCCTGCTGATGGAACCATTACTCCAGGCGGCAGGCGGGCTAAACATGACCTCGCCGGACTACCTGCGCGGTGCACGGGCGTTGTGCGATGAGTTTGGCGTGTTGCTGATTTTTGATGAAGTAGCCACCGGTTTTGGCCGCACCGGCAAGCTGTTTGCCGCCAATCACGCCAACGTGACACCGGATATTATGGTGCTCTCAAAAGGATTAACCGGCGGCTACCTCGGTCATGCAGCGACCCTGGCCAGCGACCGCGTTCACGACGCGTTTGTGGGCGACAGCGCCCACCATGCCTTTATGCACGGCCCTACCTTTATGGGCAACCCGCTGGCCTGCCGCGTCGCGCTGGAAAGCCTGCGCGTGTTTGAAGAGGAGCGCTACCTGGACAAGATTGCGGCACTCAGCCAGCAACTTAGCCGAGCGCTAATGGACGACTCCGCGCTGAACGCCCACCCAGCCGTGGCCGATGTGCGAGTATTGGGTGCCACCGCGGTGATTGAAGCACACTCCGCCGAGGCGCTAAAAGGCGTCGGGCAATTCGCCCGCGAGCGTGGTGTGTGGCTGCGCCCAATCGGCCGCTGGCTTTACACCATGCCGGCTTATATCGCTACCGACGCCGACATCACTCAGATTACCGACGTAATGAAAGCATGGTTTTTGAAGCGATAGACAGTTCAAGGCAGCATCAAATTGCCCTGTTTGCGCCACTGGTTTACCAGCGCTGGAACGCCTTCACCTGCAGTGGTGTTAATCGCTAGAACGCCCGGCGGTGTTAAGGCATCCGCGTCGGGGTCGACCAGGGCACACGGGGTATCCAAGTTAATATACGACATCAGCGACGCCGCGGGCATTACCGCCAGGGACGTGCCCACTACCAGCAAAAAATCCGCTTGGCTAACAAGTTCACAGGCATCTTCAAACAGCGTCACCGACTCGCCAAACCACACCACATCCGGGCGCAGCTGGCTGCCTTTGTCACAAATATCGCCCAGCGCAATGCCGCCTTTCGGCAGTGGATAGCGCAGCCGCGTATCCACCGTAGAGCGTGCCTTCAAAATCTCACCGTGCAAATGCAGCACATGACGTGACCCTGCCCGCTCATGCAGGTCATCAATATTTTGCGTGACAACACTGACGTTAAAGCCATCTTTTTCAAGCGCAGCCAAAGCCTTATGGGCAGCGTTGGGCTTGGCCTTACGAATTTGTTCGCGGCGCAGGTTATAAAACTCCAGCACGCGCTGAGGATCTCGACGCCAGCCCGCTGGCGTGGCTACCTCCTCGACCGGATGATCTTCCCAGAGACCATCGCTGGCACGGAACGTTTTAATACCGCTTTCGGCGCTAATCCCTGAACCGGTAAAAACCACTAAGTGCGGTGATGCTGCCATGTTTTCCTCGCGTAAATCACTGCGTATATTCGCTAATATACCAGCTGCCCTATGGTTCCCGCGAAACGCTGCTTATTACGATATGGATAAACATCGATCACCCGCCCATCGACAATGGCCTGCTGCAGTTCTAGCCAATAGTCGGGGTCAAATAACTCTGGGTGCTGCTGGATAAAAATAGCGCGAAGCTCTGGGTTGGCAAACATAAAAGGGCCGAACTCTTCAGGGAAGATGTCATTGGGGCCAACGTAAAAACTCTCTCCCCCACCCCCTTGAAAGTCATTGCCATAGGCTTTGGGCAGGTGCCTGAAGCGGCACTCGGTGAGATAGCACACTTCGTCGTAATCGTAAAAAATCACCCGACCATGGCGGGTAACACCAAAGTTTTTTAACAGCATATCGCCAGGGAAAATATTCGCCGCTGCCATCTGTTTAATGGCGTTACCGTAGTCTTTGAGCACCATTACGCACTCATCTGCGCTGCACTGTTCAAGGTAGATGTTCAGCGGTGTCATCATGCGCTCGGTATAGCAGTGCTTGATAATCACCTTGTCATCTTTCAGCGACACCGTAGAGGGTGCCACTTCTAGCAAGTGCGCCAAGCACTCTGGGGAAAAGTGATCCTGACGCGCGATAAAATTCGAAAACTCCTGGGTATCAGCCATGCGTCCAACGCGGTCGTGGCGTTTTACCAGGCGGTATTTTTCACGTACCACCGCGTGGGTAACGTCTTTGGCCGGATCGAATTTATCTTTAATGATCTTAAACACGGTGCGAAAACTGGGCAGTACAAATACCGCCATCACCATACCACGCACCCCGGGCGCAATGACAAACTGATCTTCACGCTTAGCCACCTGCTGGTTTAGCGCACGGAAAAATTCAGTTTTGCCATGCTTAAAAAAGCCAATGGAAGCGTACAGCTCGCCTTCAGGCTTATGGGGCATCAGCTGTTTTAAGTAATGGACAAACTCGCCCGGCACCGGTACATCTACCTGGAAATAGGCACGGGTAAACGAGAAAATAATGGAGACTTCATCGGTTTCTGTTAGCACCGTATCTAAGTGCAGGCAGGGGTCGCCGCCCTGCTGCTCGCCAAACCCTTCACCATGCAAAATGGGTAACACCAGCGGCACCTGCTCACCGCCGCCCAGAATACGGCCCACCAAGTAGGCCCCTTTATTGCGATAAAAGACGCTTTTCAACAATTCTAATTGAGCGTTGTCTGCCTGCAAAATGGCCGCTGGCAGCTGAGTTTCCAGCAAGCCTGCGCCCAACCTAATATCGCGCTCCAGGTCAGCAAAGGCGTTATCAAAAGGCGCTTCTTCAAGCGCCCAGGCAAGCGCCTGGGACCAGTCACCATTAACGCAATGCCGACGACACAGCTCAATGCCCGAATGATGCGCAGCGTCTTCCCGGGAGCTGTATACAAACATCCAGTCGTTGCGAATATGGCGGTGGTTGAATATCGAGCAGAACAGCGAGTTAAAAAACGTCTCTGCCAATTCATAATCCAACCGCTGACTAATCAGCTGTGCATAGTGCTGGCGCGCCTCCCGCCACGTCTCGCAATGCGTTAGCGCCTCATGGGCAAACGTGCGCTGCAACCGCGCTAACGTATCGTTTACTTTCTCTTCATACAGGTTGATTCGCGCTGCTGAAGCTTGCTGGGCCTCCCGCCACGCCGCATCACGGAAGCGACGGCTGGCGTCAAAGGTAATCTGCTTAAAGCGCGCACGGTAGCCATCAAATCCATGCAGGATAGTGGCCGCTAAACGATACGCTGGGGAGTGCTTCATGGCGGTTTGCTCGTAGTGGAAAATGGCTCTCTAAAGGGCTGCGATTGATGCAATGTCTAGTCGGAATGGCCCAGCGGTTCGGTCAGCAATCAAGAAGCCAAGCTGATGAATGCTAGTAGGAGAAAGCGGCGGTGCATCATCAAGTAGTGTCCCACGCCGCACAGCTTCAAACGCCTGCCAAGGAAAATCCAGCGTTTCCCACTGGCCTTGGGCAGGCGTGAATGTTACCCGGTAGGCGCTGGCATCATCTAACGCCGTACTTTTCAAACGCAATTGATAAGCACGACCATCGCCGCGTACGCGCAGCGTAACGCCATTACTTTTAGTAAGCGATTGCTCAAAGTGGTCTGGGTCGCGGCGTATCGAGGCAAAGCCACCACCATTATCGAGTGAAAGCTCACCAATAAAGCAGCCCGCTCCTGCTTCAATACGAAACATACTGTGAGACATGCCACCCATCACACCATCATTCACAGCGAACCAGCGCTGCTGCTCGGCGTGTTGGTTAATACCAGGGGCATTCGTTTCATCACCGCCAGCATCAT
>SKHS01000178.1 GCA_007116835.1 Halomonas sp. | reverse complement strand
TATTCTGGTGTCGGCTGACGCTGAGTATCAATCCATCAATGACCTGTTTGATGCGCTGAAAGAGAACAGCAGCCTCAGTATCGGTGGCGGTAGTGCGCCAGGCTCCATGGACCATATCTCAGTGGCTGGCCTTGCCTCTGCTGCGGGCCTGGATGCCTCGTCAGTAAACTATATCCCCTTCTCAGGGGGTGGCGATGCTATGACCAACCTGATGGGCGGCCATGTTGAGGCGGTCATTACCGGTGCGGGCGAGGCAGTAGGTCAGCTAGGTGAAGGAAGCCAGCTACGCGCACTAGGCGTTTCCTCTCCGGAACGTTTAGGTGGCGGCTTGGCTGATGTGCCGACTTATCAAGAGCAAGGCGTGGACTACACGTTTGATATCTGGCGCGGTGTGATGGGTACACCCGATATGCCGGAAGAAGCCGTTGCCTATTACGAAGCTCTGTTTGCTGAGATGTTAGAGACTGACGGTTGGCAGCAGGCGCGTGATCAGTTGGGCTGGCTAGATGCTTACCAGGATAGTGAAACCTTCGGCGTTTTCTTGGATGAGCAAAAAGAGCAATTTAGCAGCGTGCTAGGCGACCTAGGCTTATTGCGTCAGTAACCTGCCGCGTATCCCATGAAGCACCCCGGCGACTGTCTGTCGCCGGGTTCTTAGGCCTGATGCCGCGAGGACCTGGGCTTAACCACGACGGCTCCTTCGGGGAGATTTCTCATGACGCGTTTCAATATTAACCAGTGGCTGGCGCTCGTGTTGGCGCTGGTGGCTGCCGCCTATCTGGCCATGGCATGGCAAATTCCTAATTTCCCGCTGCCGCGCCCGGTCGATTCTGATTTGTTTCCTAAAGTGCTGGGTATCTCTTTGCTGCTGCTCTCGGTGTGTTTGTTCTTTGAAAAACCGACTGCCGTCGCTGGTGCCGACGAAGTGGACGAAAGTAGCCAAGGCCCGTTGCTGCTAACGCCTTGGGCAAGGGTAGTGGTGACGGCTATTGCCGTTGCAGCCTATGCCTTATTACTGGTGCCGCTGGGGTTTGTGCTGGCCTCAACACTGCTGTGTTTCGGTTTGTCTGCCTATTACGGCTACCGTCGCCATGGGGTCAACTTGGCAACATCGTTGGGGGTGGTGCTGGCCCTCTACATCACCATGACGCGGGTAATGGATGTTTACCTACCCACCGGTGTGCTGCCGTTTTAATCACGGCGTAATAATGCACGGTTAGCAGTTTCTTAAGAGAGATACGTCCATGGATGCCTTTAACAATTTGATGTATGGCTTTGGCATCGCGCTTGAGCCAATGAATATCGCTTATGTCTTTGCTGGGGTCTTTGCCGGCACCATTATCGGCATGTTGCCTGGTCTGGGGCCGATCAGCGCACTGGCGCTAATGATCCCAATTACCTTTGCTATGGAGCCTTCATCAGGGCTGATTTTGATGGCAGGGGTTTATTACGGTGCTATCTTTGGCGGCTCCACCTCGTCTATTTTGCTCAACGCGCCAGGCGTGGCAGGAACGGTGGCCACCTCTTTCGATGGTTACCCCCTGGCTAAGCAAGGCTTGGCAGGTAAAGCGCTCGCCATTGCTGCTTACTCTTCTTTTGTTGGCGGCACCATTTCGATTGTTTTTTTGATGCTGGTCGCTCCGCTGCTGTCGAAAGTCGCGGTGAGCTTTGGCCCGGCTGAATACTTTGCACTGATGGTGTTGGGGTTAACGGCCGTTGTATCGCTTTCCGATAAGTCATTGGTAAAAGGCCTGATTGCAGCGGTGATTGGGGTGATGATTTCGATCATTGGTATTGATCTGCAAACCGGCACCGAGCGCTTCACCTTTGACTCTGTTCACTTGCTTGACGGTATCGACTTCCTGGTGGTGGCGCTGGGGATTTTCGCCTTAGCAGAAGTGTTTTATATGCTGCTGCGTGGCGGTGGCGGTAAAGAAGCGCCGCGTAATGCAATTGGCTCGTTAAAATTGAGCCGAAGCGAAGTGAAACAGATAGCAGGCCCGGTCAGTCGCAGCTCGGTACTGGGGTTCTTCACTGGCGTTCTGCCAGGGGCGGGCGCGACCATTGGCTCATTTCTTGGCTACAGCATGGAAAAGCGTATTGCTAAAGACGGTGACACGTTTGGCAAAGGTAACATCAAGGGCGTTGCCGCGCCGGAAGCGGCGAATAATGCGGCGTGTACCGGTTCATTTGTACCGCTGTTAACCTTAGGTGTACCTGGGTCTGGCACCACGGCCGTTCTGCTGGGGGCGCTGCTGGTCATGGGCGTCACGCCTGGCCCGATGATGCTAGAACAGCGCCCAGATGTGTTCTGGGGGGTTATCGCCAGTATGTATATCGGCAATATTTTCCTGCTGGTGCTTAACTTGCCGCTGATTCCTCTGATCGCCAAGATTCTTGACCTGCCCAGGCCGCTACTGCTGTCGCTGATTCTGATCTTCTGTATGGTCGGCGTGTATGGCATGAGCTTTAGTATATTTGACCTGCTGCTGTTGCTTGGTTTTGGCCTGCTAGGCTTGGGCATGCGTTTATTCGGCTTCCCGGCGGCACCGCTGATTCTGGCGCTGATATTGGGCAACATTATGGAAGAGTCTATGCGCCGTGCGCTGCAGATCTCTGGAGGCGACTGGATGACGTTCATTGATAAGCCCATTTCGCTTTCGCTGCTGTTGATTGCACTGCTATCGCTGGCATTACCCCTGCTAAAAAAACGTCGCAAACAAGTGCTCTAATGGGGGCTTAGCGACGGCTAAACAGCCAACGTCCGGCATAAAGCGCTCCAGGTTACCTGGGGCGCTTTTTTT
>SKHS01000206.1 GCA_007116835.1 Halomonas sp. | reverse complement strand
GCATGACCTTCCCAGGGCGCTTTTTGCCCTACGCCCTGTTGGCTCCTCAGGTCATTGTCACGCTGATTTTCTTTATTTGGCCTGCCGGTCAAGCGCTGTACCAATCGCTGCTTCGGGAAGACGCCTTTGGGCTACGCACCACCTTTGTGGGCTTGGAAAACTTTGCGCGACTCTTTCGCGATGGCGCTTATCTCAACTCGCTCTCTGTGACAGTGGTGTTTGCGGTAGGCACCACGCTGCTTTCCATGAGCGCGGCGCTATTGCTGGCCTGCACGGTCAACCGCATGATCCGCTCACGCAGTGCTTATACCACACTGCTGGTTTGGCCCTATGCCATTGCCCCTGCTATTGCCGGTGTGCTGTGGTGGTTTATCTTCAACCCTTCGATTGGCATTGTGCCCTATATTCTGGACATGGTCGGCTACCAATGGAACCACCGCACCTCTGGCGCAGACGCCATGATGTTGGTGATTTTTGCCGCCGCCTGGAAACAGATTTCTTATAACTTTCTGTTCTTCCTGGCAGGTTTACAGTCGATACCTCAGTCACTCATTGAAGCGGCCGCTATTGATGGTGCAAGCCCCATCAAGCGCTTTTGGACCATTGTGTTCCCGCTACTGACGCCAACGACCTTCTTTTTGATGGTAGTCAACGTGGTTTACGCCATGTTCGATACCTTCGGCATTATTCACGCCACCACCCAGGGCGGCCCCGCCCAGGCCACCAATACGCTGGTCTACAAGGTCTACGCTGATGGTTTCGTGGGCTTGAACTTAGGTTCATCGGCCGCTCAGTCGGTGATTTTAATGGCCATTGTGGTGGTACTCACGGTCGTTCAATTCCGCTTTATCGAGCGCCGAGTGAACTACTAACACCGCTGGTTGATTGTTTGGGAGACCTTCAATGGTTGAGAACCGACCTTGGGCGAATTTTTTTGCTCACCTGACATTGATGATTGGCGTCGCGGTGGTGGTGTTCCCCGTTTACGTCGCGCTGGTAGCCTCTACCCAAGCGCCTGGCGATTTGCTGCGCGGCACGCTACCTATGCTGCCCGGTGCCCACGGCATCGAAAACTTTACCCGTATGTGGCAATCCGGCGTTTCCAACGCAGGTGCCCCGCCAGCAGGCACCATGCTGTGGAACAGCTTTATCATGGCGATGGCCATCACGGTAGGTAAGCTATCAATTTCGCTGCTATCGGCGTTTGCGATTGTCTACTTCCGCTTCCGCTTTCGGATATTCTTTTTTTGGCTGATTTTCATCACACTGATGCTGCCGGTGGAAGTTCGCATTATTCCCACCTTTCAGGTTGTGGCAGATCTGAAAATGCTTAACAGCTTTGCGGGGCTGTCCATCCCACTGATTGCATCGGCCACCGCGACGTTTCTGTTTCGCCAGTTTTTTATGACCATCCCCGAAGAGATGCTGGAAGCAGCACGGGTAGATGGCGCAGGCCCGCTGAAGTTTTTTAAAGACATCTTGATGCCACTTTCCATTACCAATATCGCGGCGCTGTTTGTGATCATGTTTATTTACGGCTGGAACCAATACTTGTGGCCACTACTGATCACCACTGACCCGGACTACTACACCATTGTGATGGGTATTCAGCGCATGACCTCCGATGATAACCCCCAGTGGCATCTGATTATGGCCGCTGTGGTCATGGCCGCCCTGCCGCCGGTGCTGGTGATTCTGTTTATGCAACGCCTATTTGTAAAAGGCCTGACCGAGACGGAGAAATAACGATGGCCAGCATTACCTTGGAAGGGCTGAAAAAAACCTATGCGGGCAACGTCACCGCAGTTAAAGGCATCGACCTACAGATTGAAGACGGCGAGTTTGTGGTGCTGGTCGGGCCCTCCGGTTGTGGCAAGTCGACCCTGCTGCGCATGGTGGCGGGGCTGGAAACGATTAGCGAAGGCACGCTAAAAATTGGTGACCGAGTCGTCAATAAACTAGAGCCCGCCGAGCGTGATATCGCCATGGTATTCCAGAACTACGCGCTCTACCCCCATATGACGGTATACAACAACCTTGCCTATGGCCTGAAGAATCGCGGCTTCAAGAAAGATGATATCGACAAACGCGTGCGCATTGCCGCCAAAATGCTCGAAATTGAGGATTTTCTAGAGCGCAAACCGCGCAAGCTTTCCGGCGGTCAGCGCCAGCGGGTAGCCATGGGTCGGGCGCTAGTACGCGAACCTGCGGCGTTCCTGTTTGATGAGCCGCTTTCCAACCTAGACGCCAAGCTGCGCGTACAAATGCGGGTAGAGATTAAACAGCTACAACGTCGCCTAAAAACCACCAGCCTGTACGTCACCCACGATCAACTGGAAGCAATGACCCTGGGCGACCGCTTAGTGGTGCTCAACGCAGGGCAAATTGAGCAGGTTGGCACGCCAATGGAGATTTACGCTCGCCCGGCCACAATGTTCGTTGCGGAGTTTATTGGCTCCCCAGCCATGAACATGTTGCCGCTGGATTACCTACGTACTCAACGCAGCAGCGTGTTGGAACACCTTCCCGAAGGCACCGACACTCTTGGCGTACGCCCTGACGACATGCACCTCACCCCGCCCGAGGCTCCCCATCTAGCCATCGACGCGACATTAATACTCTTTGAGGCGGCAGGTGCGGAAAGCCATCTTTACGTTAATCTCGCCGACAGCGAACAACCCACAGTGATTCGCACCTCAGGGCAGCCAGCGGTTCGGGAAGGTGACACATTGCGCTTCTACGTGACACGCGACGCGCTTCACCCTTTTAATAGCGCCACCCGAAAACGCACCGGCGTTTAACCAGACATCGCCCTGACGACATAAGCCCTGGAAAACATAAGCCCTGGGAAGACATCGCAGACATCAGGTGGGCGGCACTTGCCGCCCACCTGATGTAAGTGTGTCTTAGCACTCTCTTCTGCTATGCATGACAACGTTCATACGGGTGTCATGGTTAACCGTTAGCGTGCCATAAAGACCTAACAAACGGTGACCATCATGGCGAATCAATCACGCAAGCCGCTGAGCGATGAAGAAATCACCTACTTAGTGGAGCTGGCGAACGGCAATGCATTAGCCAAGCAGCGTCGCCGTGAGAAAAAACGCCAAGCGACAGCGACGAAGAAACCCGTAGAGTAACCACTCTTTACCAGGGTAATAATTCGCCATTGGAGTGCCAGAAGCTGCCGCTATTTTCGAGGGTTAACGCCTCAATGCGTGCGACGATACCCGCTGCAGCTTCTTGAGGTGAAATATGGCCACCAAAATTAACCATACGGGTTTGGACATAGCCTGGATGCAGCTGCGCCACGGCAATGCCTTGTGGCTTAAGATCCATGGCCAGCGATTTTCCAAACGCATTCAGCGCTGCTTTAGACGCACGGTAGCCGTAACGCCCGCCAGAATCGTTATCCGCAATGGACCCCATGCGACTGGTGATATTGGCAATTTTGCTGCCCTTTTTCAGCCGCGGCAGCAGCGCCTCACAGACCCGTAGCGGCGCATAGGCGTTGATCTCCATCTGCGTTCGAATGCTGTCAAACTCTAGGCTGCCCAACGACTCATCCTGCAAAAGCCCCGCGTTGTTGATCAGCACATCCAACGTTTCGCTTTGCAACGCGTTGGCCAACGCAGCGACACTTTCTGGCTGTGTGACATCAATGCCTTCGATGACGCGCTCTGCCGCCGCCTGCAGTGCATCCGACGACTCACGGCACACACCAATCACCCGCCAGCCGGCCTGATGGTACTGCTCGGATAATGCAAGACCTACACCTCGGTTCGCGCCAGTGATGACAACAGTAGATGACATGAGCGTCTCCATAGTGAGTTCCAGTACAGCTACCTAGCGAAACTGAATTTAGCGTATAGGTCAAATACCAACGTAAAGGAATTCGCCGCCTGTCATCCCATGTTCACCGTGCTGTCTTAGCAGTGTCATGCTAACCACGCATAGTGACATGACACGTGATAAAGGGATGAATCGCTCATGCGGCTTTGTATCGTTAGCGAAACATGGTCACCAGAGATAAACGGCGTTGCGCATACCTTAAACAGGCTGTGTCGTGAGCTTACGCGGTTGGGGATAACCGTGGATGTTATTCGCCCTACACCCAAGGTGCCTGGCAGCGCCCTCCATACTGCCCAAGAACTTCAGGTACGACGCTGTTCGCTACCCGGTTATAGCGATGTCCAGATTGGCCTTGCCAGACCCGCCAAGCTTCGTCGTTTTTGGCAACAGCAGCGGCCAGAGGTGATTTACCTGGCAACACAGGGCCCGCTCGGCTGGGCAGCTCGTCAAACAGCCCGCCAGCTGAACATCCCTTTGGTGGCAGGCTGGCACACGAATTTCGATCACTATTGCCATGACTATGGCGTTTCCTGGCTATCGGCGGCCACCCGGCGCTATTTGCGCTACTTCCATAACGGTTGCGACCTTACCCTTGTGCCCACCCAGCAGCAGGCGACAGTGTTGCGCCGCCAGGGAATCCATGGTGTGAAGGTGCTCTCACGCGGCATTGATGGTGAACAGTTTTCACCCGCACTGCGCGACGACGCGCTGCGCAAGCGCTGGGGAGTTAGCGAGCACCAGCCTGTTGCGCTGTATGTAGGCAGGCTAGCACCTGAAAAGAACTTGGCGCTGCTACAAGAAACACTGCAGGCCATGCGCGAGGTGCGTCCCGATATGGCACAGGTCATCGTTGGCGACGGCCCCAGTCGAGCACAGTTAGAAAAAGCGCTACCTAATGTCCATTTCACCGGGTTTATAGACAAGCAGGCACTGGCGCGCCACTACGCCAGTGCCGATATGTTTATTTTCCCTTCTCTTTCGGAAACCTGGGGAAATGTGGTAGCTGAGGCCATGGCCAGCGGGCTGGCGGTAGTGGCGTATCGCCATGCCGCCAGCGCTGAACTGATTCAAAGTGGCCACAATGGTGTCACGGCTTCTCCAGGCGATTCGCTTACCTTTCAACAGGCAGCCGTGACGCTATGCCAACACCCCGCTGACTACGCACGGTTAGGAAGAGTGGCTCGTTTACGCGCTCTGGAACAGAGCTGGTCAGGCATTGCAGAGCAGTTTTCAAGCTATTTACACCATGCCCGGGAGGCCCGCCATGCGTCCGCGTCCACTTGTCGTATTCGATCGTCTTGATGTACTGGAATGGCAGCTTTGCCAGCGGATAACCCACTTAACACTTTACCGCCCATGGCGGCTGACACTGCAAACCGCCAGCAAGCTGGGAGACTGGCCGGTATGGTGTCTATTAATTGCCGCTCAGCCCTGGTTACAGCCTAACGGCGCTTGGCGCATTATGCAGTACAGTGCGATTGCGCTGATCGCGGTGGCTATTTATAAGCTGGTAAAAACGCGGCTTTGCCGCGAACGCCCGTTTATTACTTACCTTGGCGGCGTTCACTGTGGCGAGCCTGCCCGTGACCGCTATAGCTTTCCCAGTGGCCATACGATGCACGCGGTGATGTTTAGCGTGTTGGTCGCCGCCCACACCCCATGGCTATTGCCCATCGTGCTTCCCTTGAGCTTATTGATCGCAATTTCACGGGTAGGACTTGGGCTGCACTACATTAGCGATGTAATGGCTGGAGCTGCCATGGGCTATGGGTTCGCGCTACTCAGCCTTTATTGGATGGGCTGACCGATTAGGCGCGGCGGGCGAGGGAGTGTCAGAGATCAGGCGGCATATCCTCGCGGTCTTCTGCCGTCGCCATAAATGATGTTTTAAACATCATGTACAGTCCCACCCCCGAAAATCCCAGAAACAGTACAAACATACACAGCATGAGCACCATCGCCATAACGCTTTTCCCTGAGAGTGTGCGGCCACTGCGTTGACGTTTTATAACCGCTGAGTGTTAGTTTCCATCAGAGGATAGACCAAAAACCACGCGCATCTTGACAAAAGCCGCACAGAAAAGATGTGCAAAAAAACAGCAACCGAGAAACTTCTAATAAAATCAGACTGTTGCAAAAAGTTAACAGACGCAAAAAAACCACCTTGCTTTCACAAGATGGTTATTTTGCATCGCTGCCGTTCCTTGACCTTGATGATCAGCGCTTCCGTACACTGATAAGGGTGAGTAGGCTAACTGTCCTTTCAAATCCTGTTGATAGTGAGGCTCCTTGCCTTCCTTAACTACCTGTTAGCCCACTCACGCTATTAAATCGACTAATTTTCAAAAAGGCTGAGTGATGCCGTTTTTCAAATAATGGTTAACTTGGCCTTCTAACGTGGGCGTCTACTTAGTAATGTTGCAGATAATAGGCCAAATCACCCCAACTATCAAAAAAACATTATTTAACAAATGCTTAAAGTAAAAAATATTAACCAATCAGACTGATTAGCCCTAAGATAAGCTGTATATAACTGGCACATGCGTCAAAAGCGCACGATGAGCAGTGGTCGAAATGGCACCAAATCCGCTGGCAGCGGGTATCAACAACGTTTACTTTTGTTAAAGCATCCACTAACAGCATCGTTATCCCTACTGGGAATGCCCTGACTGGGCTAGGCAGTGCTATACGGAGTCTTCTTATGAAACGCGTCATTGCTAGCGGTTTAATCATGATCGCCACGTTACTACTGGTCAGCGGCTGCAATACTATCCGCGGCGCTGGCGAAGATATCGAACGAGGCGGTGAAGCCCTACAACGATCGGCGGGCAGCTAATAATGATGACGGTTTATCTTTCACACGGCCTGGAAAGTGGCCCTGGGGCTCTGAAAATACAGGCGCTAAAAGGCGTTGCTGAAGCACTGGATGACTGCGAGCCTGTGGTTATGGATTATCGTGGCCTCAATGAACCCCAGCAGCGCCTACACCACTTACTCACAACCATTGCTGAGCGAAACGATACGCTGGCTAACTGCGTGTTAGCTGGTTCAAGCTTAGGCGGCTGGCTGAGTGCCGCCGTAAGCGCGCAACAGCCAGTGTTAGGCTGCTTTTTATTAGCCCCTGCGCTTGGCCTGCCCGACTACCCGCAAACTTCGCTGACCCTACAGGCCAAGCACACGCATATTATTCACGGATGGCAAGATACCGTTGTGCCGCCAAGCCCAGTGATTGAGCATGCTCAACAACAGCGATTGTCGCTGCGTATGCTTGATGATGATCACCGCTTGCATAGCAGTCTTGACACTATCCTCGTCGATTTTGAGCGCTTTTTACGCCAATGCGGGTCATCCACACACGTCCATTGACGAATCGTTACAACAAACAGTCGACATACGCCAAACAAAGCTATACAAATAGTGTACATAACCTAGGAGATTGCTCATGTTTGGACTGTTTAAGCGCGACCCTAAAAAGAAATTGCAGCAAGAGTACGAACGTAAATTGCAGGCCGCAATGGAAGCCTCGCGTAATGGCGATATGCGGGCAAATGCTACGCTAACAGAAGAAGCGGAAGCTATTTTGACAGAAATTAATCGCTTAAAAGCGGAAGAAGGTTAGGAAAAACGCCCATGCGACGTCGTTCAATGTCTGCCATTGTGCTTGCTTTTAGCTGGTTACCGCTGATCGCTGAGGCTAACTGCCCAGCCCCAGGAGAGTGGTGGCAAGCACAGCATGTGGTTCCCAACAGCGCCATTCTGGCGCAAGCGGCCAATCAACGGGTTGTGCTATTGGGCGAGCAGCATGATGCCGTTGAACACCACCGCTGGCAGCTGCATATATTGGCAGGGCTCCATGCCTTACGCGATGATATGAGCATCGGCTTAGAAATGCTGCCCCGTAGCGCGCAGCCCGCACTCGACGACTGGGTTGCAGGCCGGTTAACCGAAGAGGAATTTCTTGAGCAGACGCGCTGGGACGAGACCTGGGGGTTTGACCCCGAGCTGTACCTGCCTATTTTCCATTTTGCGCGCGTTCAGCAGCTCCCTCTTGTAGCGTTAAACATTTCGCCTGCGCTGCGTCAGCGCTTGGTAAGCGAAGGGTTTGCTAACGTGCCCGCTGAACAGCGCCACAACATACCTGCGCCACAGCCCCCTAGCGATGCTTATGAAAAGCGCTTAAAAGAGGCTTTCGACCAGCATGACATGGGGGATGCTCCAGAAATGTTAAACCGTTTTACCCAGGCTCAGCTTAGCTGGGACATCGCCATGGCCAAAGGGCTTGCAGATGCCTCTGAAAACGGTACGTTGACCGTTGGCCTCATGGGCCTAGGTCACGTCATTTATCACGATGGCGTCGCGCATCAGCTCAGCGGGTTAGGCATTGAGCATACATTCAGCCTACTTCCCTGGGAGCTAATTGGGTGCGAAACACCTGACCCCGATGTAGCAGACGCCGTTTTTATCCTTAACCCGCTGACCGAAGAAAACAAGGTTAATAATGGGTTAGGATCATTCGGTACATTTTAGGTAAGCGTTTTAGATGGGCGTCATCGTTTATCGCTGCCTTCAGTGACACAATGTCACCAACAGCCCCAAAAAGAATATAGTTAAATCAAATGGCTATATTGTACTGCTAGCATTGCGGATAGCCGCCTGCCTGCCGACCACCCCAAATGTCTATACAACATGTTCTACCGTTGATTGTCCCGTTGAAAAACGTGATATTACTAATTGATTAACGAATGGCTGACTCATAGGGTTGTGGTCTTCATCCAACGCCAACAAGACACGCCTATGACGCCCGAAACCCAAATGCAGCGCAAAAATCTGTGGTCTGGCTTGGGAGTGACACTACTTTCCTGCTGGCTGCTCGCTTGGCTGATTCCTCGTTATGGGGGATCTGGAATGGCCTTCGGCATGCACCCTCAACGGCTTGCAACACTAGGCGCTTGGGTAATGTTACTGTGCGCCATTACCCTTGCCGCCGTTAGCCTGATACAGCTCAAGAAACAGCGCGCCCCACTTTTCCAATTACCAACCTTCACCAACGCCTGGCACCAGACCTGGCCGTTTTTATACGTCTTATTTTTTATTCTTTTGGCCACGTCGTTTCCCCTCACTTGGTTAGCCCCGTTTATCCTCGGCACGCTTGTTGCGCTGCTAGGCGAGCGACGTTGGTATGTGGTTGCGCTGACCGCGGCCATCCCTACCGCTGCGCTGTACTTATTAACTGTTCATCTGATGCGCATAGGAGTCGTTTAACATGCCTGAGCTTAGCGCAATTACCGGTGCATTTGGCGACGCCCTGACACTTCACTCTATCAGCGTTATTTTGGGCGGTGTGTTGCTTGGTTACTTGGTGGGTGTCATACCTGGGCTGAACCGCTCGGTAGCGATCGCCATTGCCATTCCACTAACGTTTTACATGTCAGCGTATGCGGCAATCGCCTTTCTCATTGGACTTTCCAAAGGCACGGCAGCAGGCAGTGCTGTCTCTGCTATTTTGCTTAACACGCCAGGGGAACCCTCCTCTGCGGCTACCTGCTTAGACGGCTACCCCATGGCCAAAAACGGCCAGCCGCGCAAAGCACTTAAAGTCGGCCTGCTGGCGTCGGTTATTGGCGACTTACTAGCCACGCTGCTACTTATCATTGTTGTCATTCCGTTTGCTTCCATCGCGCTAAAATTTGGGCCTTATGAGCTTGCCGCTATTCTGATTTTTGCGCTTGTGTTTATTGCCGGCATGGCAGGGGGATCGTTTTTAAAAGGAATGGCGGCAGGCGGCATGGGGGTCATCCTAGGCACCGTAGGTCTCGACCCAGAAACCGGCACCATGCGCTTTACCTTTGGTTTTGCTGAATTAATGGAAGGCGTGCCAATTCTTCCCTTGGTAATCGGCACACTCGCGCTGTCTGAAATGTTTGTACAGTTAGATGAGTACCGTCGCGCTAAGGGCGGCAGCTCTGTTCGACTGGGCAACGACCCCAACGACGACCTCTCCTATAAGGAGTTCAAAAGCACCCTGCCGACCATCTTTAAAAGCACTGGGGTGGGTGCCT
Organism: Halomonas sp.; assembly: GCA_007116835.1. Classification (GTDB taxonomy): domain Bacteria; phylum Pseudomonadota; class Gammaproteobacteria; order Pseudomonadales; family Halomonadaceae; genus Vreelandella. Next base: position 688 of record SKHS01000206.1, on the reverse strand, counting down.
TTGTGGGCGCGCTACCCGGCCTAGGCCCATCGGTTGGCTCATTTATGGCCTACGGATTAGCCAAACGAGGCGCGAAAGATCCTGAAAGTTATGGTAAAGGCAACCCGAATGGTATCGCCGCTGCGGAAGCCGCCGATAACGCGGTGATTCCCGCAAGCTACATTCCACTGTTCGGCTTAGGCATCCCAGGGAGCGTTTCTGCCGCCCTGCTGGTCGGGGCGTTTATGATCCACGGCATTCAGGTGGGTCCACTGATGCTGCGTGACCATCCGCAAATGCTGTTTACTATTTTTGCAGGGATGGTGGTTGCCAGCCTTATCATGCTGGCTGTCGGGTGGTACGGCTTACGCATCTTCGCCAAAGTCACCAATGTGCCGCAAAACATTGTCATTCCGGTGGTTATCTTCTTCTGTTTAGCGGGCATTCAGGTTCAAGGCTACGGCACTTTTGGCCTGTTAACGGTATTTGGTTTCGCTATTTTTGGTTACTTCCTTAAAAAGCACGACTACTCATTTGTGACTTTTTTGGTCGCTTTCATTGTGACCCCCATGCTGGAAATGAACCTGCGCCAAGCCGTTATCCTTTCAGGAGGGGAGTTCAGTATTTTGCTGCAGCGGCCAATCGCGCTGTTCTTTGTTGTCGCGACAGGCCTTATGGTGCTGCACCTGTTATGGAGCGGCTATCGACG
>SKHS01000029.1 GCA_007116835.1 Halomonas sp. | reverse complement strand
TCCGCCAATGGAGTAGCAGGTCAGCGTTTCGTAGCAAAAAACTGTTTAAGCAACTTTTTTGCTGGCACTGCAAGCACGCCACGCGTTACCGCCACTTGGTGGTTAAACCATGGCTGGGCAAGCAGGTTAGCTTTGGATTCCACCATGCCGGTACGAGGCTCTGTCGCGCCGTAAACTAAACGGCTCAGCCGCGCGTGAACCATAGCACCGGCACACATCATGCAAGGTTCCAGCGTCACAAACAGCGTGCAGCCCTCTAAGCGGTAATTACCCAGTTGCTTTCCCGCCTCGCGTAGGGCACGAATTTCAGCATGGCCGCTTGGGTCGCAGCTGGCTATCGGCGCGTTGTGCCCAACCCCGATGATGTTGCCTTCGGCGTCGACCACCACAGCCCCCACCGGCACTTCGCCTTGCGTAAAGGCCAAGTGCGCTTGGTCAAGCGCACGGTACATGTAAAATTCATCGCTGCGTATCAAGGAAAACTCCGCTAAGGTAACAAAACGATCGTTTTAATAGCGCGATAGCCGAACAAGGTACGCTGGCAATCATCGGCAGCAAAACAGACAGCCCCAAGGATACCGATAATGAACGATGCGCTGAATACGCTAGTTAATTTACTAGCGCTAGAAGCCCTTGAAGAGACACTATTTCGTGGCCAAAGCCAAGACCTGGGGTTTCCTCAGCTTTATGGCGGCCAAGTCTTAGGTCAAGCGCTAGCAGCAGCAGCGCGCACCGTACCCGATGAGCGCCGACCGCACTCACAGCATGGCTATTTTCTGCGCCCCGGCGACCCTCATCGCCCAGTGGTCTACCAAGTAGATACCATTCGCGACGGCGGCAGTTTTACGACCCGGCGCGTCACGGCCATTCAAAAAGGCCGCCCGATTTTCTTCTGCAGCGCATCATTTCAAAGCCAAGAAGCGGGCATGAGCCACCAGCGCGCCATGCCCCAGGTGCCCACGCCGGAGGCGTTAATTGAAAGTGGTGACGTTAAACACTCACGCTTCCCCGGCCACCCTATCGAATTTTTGCACTTGAAAGACAACCCTGATAACGCATCGCCCGCAGGCCAGTGCCTATGGTTTCGCTTAGCTGGCGGCACGCTGCCTGATGATCCGGCTTTGCATCGCCATTTGCTCTCCTATGTCTCGGACTTCAACCTGCTAACGACTGGTTTGATTCCCCATGGCATCAAATACACCGACCCTAAACTGCGTATTGCCAGCTTAGACCATGCTTTGTGGCTACACGAAGATACGCGCTTAGATGATTGGTTGCTCTATGTGGTTGACTCCCCCTGGGCTGGCGGCGCTCGTGGCCTGGCCCGTGGCCACATTTACCGTCGTGATGGGCGTTTAGTAGCCTCTACTGCTCAAGAGGGGCTAGTACGCCACCCTTCCCACTAACGTTACGCCCGCTAGAAACGCCAACGCCCGCAATTAGCGGGCGTTGGTAACACATCAGCAGATGATTAACCTACCGATTTACCGTAAACATCATTAATGGTGCTAAGCGGATAGTGCGCGGGGTAAGGCTTACGTGCAACGCCAGAATCTACCGCCGCTTGAGCCACCGCAGAGGACACCCGGTCTAATAAGCGAATATCGACGGGCGTTGGGATGATGTATTCACGCCCAAAGCTCATCTCAGTGCGCTCGTAGGCGTCTAGCACTTCCTGCGGAACTGGCTCACGCGCTAGGTCTTTCAGAGCGTGAACGGCGGCTAGCTTCATGGCTTCATTAATGCGTGTTGCCCGCACATCCAGCGCGCCACGGAAAATGAACGGAAAGCCCAGCACGTTATTGACCTGGTTCGGGAAGTCCGAGCGACCGGTGGCCATAATCACATCAGGGCGCGCCTCGCGGGCGACGTCCGGGTGAATCTCAGGATCCGGGTTTGTACACGCAAAGATTACCGGGTCGGCCGCCATCTTTTTGACCTGCTCAGCTGACAGCAGACCTGGGCCGGACAGGCCAATAAACACATCAGCACCATCAATGGCATCGTCTAGCGTGCGCATATCGGTGGCACGAGCGAACTCCGCCTTGTACTCATTGATACCGTCACGGTCAGTGTGAATGACTCCACGGCGATCCAGCATCACTAGGTTTTCTTTGTTAGCGCCACAAGAGACTAACAAACGCATACAGGCAATTGCCGCAGCGCCCGCCCCCATACAGACAATTTTCACGTCTTCAATGCGCTTACCCGCGATATCCAACGCATTCAACATGCCGGCTGCAGTCACAATGGCCGTGCCGTGCTGATCATCATGAAATACCGGAATATTGCAGCGCTCAATCAAGGCTTTTTCAATTTCGAAACACTCAGGCGCTTTGATATCTTCCAGGTTAATACCGCCCCAGGTGTCAGCAATGCGCGCAACGGTATCGATAAACGCCTGCGGGCTTTCAGCATCCACTTCGATGTCCACTGAATTAATGCCTGCAAAGCACTTAAACAGTACCCCCTTGCCTTCCATTACCGGCTTACTGGCCAGCGGGCCAAGGTTGCCCAACCCTAAAATGGCGGTTCCGTCGGAAATAACGGCGACCAGATTCCCTTTACCAGTGTAGCGATACGCATTTTCCGCCTCACGAGCGATTTCGCGAACCGGCTCAGCAACGCCAGGGCTATACGCCAGTGCCAGATCACGCGCGGTAGCCGTGGGTTTGGTTAACTCCACAGATAGCTTACCGGGAATCGGTTTAGCGTGATAATCCAAAGCCGCTTGCTTATTTGCATCCGTCATGGTCAAGGTCCAATCAGCCTAAAGTAGAAAAGTCGCATCAGAATATAGAAAAAACCTATGCGTCTCAAGCACGTAGTAAACTTAACTGGAAAACGATCGTTTTAACCCCATTCCCTTCATGTTCGTCACTTTTCCATGTTATTTGCTGAAACTTATGCATACGCATGCTAGCTATAAAGCTTTACTTATTGATTCAATGCAGGGTTTTGTGAAAATTAATTCCATAAAATCACGCACATAAACGCGACTTTTCCACACTCCTATCCTTGCCAACTCGGCTGTGGAAAAGTCAGTTACAAAGTGCGTTGTTTGGTCAATTGACCAGAAAAAGGCATTTCTCAGAGTGCAAAAAGCCCACGTCATGGCGTGGGCTTTTGCGCAAAACACAACCTGTGTTGTGCCTGCGATAAGAGCAAATCCGTTAGGATTAGCCGCGCTTAACAGCAGCGCCGAAACGCTTGTTGAAACGCTCTACGCGGCCACCGGTGGACGCTTGCTTCTGCTTGCCAGTGTAGAACGGGTGGCAGTTGGAGCACACATCCAGGGAGAAGTCCTGACCAGAGGTAGAACCTACCTGGAAGCTTGCACCGCAAGAGCAGCTGGCGGTGACCGTGTTGTAATTCGGGTGAATACCTTGTTTCATCTTGGACCTCATGAGCTATATGCCGCCACCTGATCCATTGCCAGGCACCGCATACGGGTTTGAAAAAACTGCTAACCGGTTAGCCGCCTAATCCTATAGATTCAGGGCGGCCGCGCATTCTAGCAAACTAAACGCCGGAGGCCAATTGTCGGATTCTGTTTCTACCCAGGCACCACCTAAAGAGGCAGCCTCAGCCCCCTTTCAAGTGCTGAAAGTCGCTCTGCCATCGCCGTTGCGGCGTCTGTTTGACTATTTACCGGCACGCCAAGCACCCTCAGGCGGCTGGCAGACAGGGCTAAGGGTGCGCGTTCCTTTTGGCCGCAGGGAAGTCGTCGGCGTTGTCGTAGCGCTTGCCCATGGCAGCGAGCTGCCGCGTTCACAGCTGCGCGCTATTAACGAGGTGTTAGACGACGCCCCACTGCCCCAAGACTGGCAGTGGCTGTGTCAGTTCACCGCCCGCTACTACCAGCATAGCCTGGGTGACACCATGCAAATGGCCATGCCTGCTCGGTTGCGTCAGGGCCACCCAATGGCTGGGCGCACACATACCCTGTGGCTGCCGATCGACACCGATGATCACGTGTCGCTGCAGCGTGCACCCAAGCAAGCGGACCTTTATGCGCTGCTGCGCCAGCACCCACATGGCCTGGCGGGGCGTGCCATTAGCGCTCATGGCTACACCCGTGCGCAGCTTTTAGCACTGCAAAAAAAGGGCTTCGCCCGCGCCCAAGAGGTCTCCCTAACCGCGGCGCTGCCAGCGAGAACCAGCCTGCTGGCTGAGCTATCCCTGCCGCTTAACCGCGAACAGGCCGCCGCACTGGCCGCACTGCATGAAAAACTCGACAGCTACCATCCTTGTTTGCTGGAAGGCGTCACCGGGAGTGGTAAAACCGAAATTTATCTTCAGCTCATTGAAGCCCTTGCCGCGAAGGGCAAACAGTCCCTGATATTGGTGCCTGAAATAGGCCTCACACCACAAACGCTGGCGCGCTTTAAAAGTCGCTTTAAGGTACCGGTCGTTGCGCTGCATTCAGGGCTTACCGACCCAGAACGCCTAGACGTATGGGAGGCGGCTGCCAATGGTCGTGCGTTGGTGATTATCGGCACACGGTCAGCCATTTTCACCCCTCTGGCGAACCCTGGAGCCATTATTGTGGATGAGGAGCATGACGGCTCTTATAAGCAGCACGATGGACTGCGCTACCACGCACGCGACCTCGCCGTGGCCAGGGCGCACTACCACAATATTCCACTGCTACTGGGCAGCGCCACACCGTCGCTTGAGAGCCTGCAGCAGGCGCTTTCCGGTACTTATCGCCATCTGCGGCTTACCCAACGTCCCAGCCGCCACCCGCCCGCCAAGCTTGAATTGATTGACCTACGCCACCAACGTCGCCAAGGCGGGCTTTTACCTGGCGCTATTGCCGCTATAAAAAGCACCTTAAAGGCAGGTAAACAGGCGCTTGTGTTTATCAATCGTCGTGGCTTTGCGCCTACGCTTGCCTGCCACAGCTGCGGCTGGATAGCTGAATGCGGGCAGTGCGACTCTCGCATGACCCTTCACCGCCAGCCACCGCTGCTGGCTTGCCACCATTGCGATAGCCGCCGAGCCCTGCCAGACGCCTGCCCTAAGTGCGGCAGCGGTGACCTGAGAGCCCTGGGCAGCGGCACCGAACGTACCGAGGAAACGCTGCAAGGCCTCTTTCCAAAAGTAACAGTGCATCGCATTGACCGCGATAGCACACGCAAAAAAGAGAGCTTTGAGAAGATTCTTAAGGAGGTTCATCGAGGTGAACCCTGCCTGCTCGTCGGCACCCAGATGCTCGCCAAAGGCCACCACCTGCCCCACGTTACGCTGGTCGTCGTGGTCAATGCCGATGGCGGCCTCTATGCTGCTGACTTTCGTGCCATGGAACACAGTGCACAGCTGCTCGAGCAGGTGGCCGGACGTGCAGGGCGCGCCGCTCACCCTGGGCGCGTCTTGGTGCAAACCCTACATCCTGATGACCCACACCTGGGCCAACTTGCTGAGTACGGCTACGGCACCTTGGCACGCAGCTTGTTGGAAGAGCGCCGCATCGCAAAACTGCCGCCTTTTTGCTTTATGGCTCTGCTACGGTTTGAAAGCCCTAACGAAGACGCTGCCCTCTCTTTGGCTCAACAGGCTGCTCTGGCCCTACGGGAATGGTTAACAATGGTAAATCTAGCGGTCCGCTGCCTAGGCCCAGTTCCTGCCCCCATGGAGCGCCGCCAAAACCGTTACCATGTACATATCATGCTGACAGCAGATAAACGTAGCCAGCGCCACGCCGCTGCCAACTGGCTGGTACAGTGGTTAGAGGCAAACCGAGAGGCTCGCAAAGTCCGCTGGTCCATCGACATTGACCCACAAACGCTTGCATAACGGTGAACCTCCAGAGCGTGCCTCGCTGCTCTTGTAGCGTAATACGGCTTTGAAAGTGCGCGCCAATTGCCGATAATGGCCGTTTTGCCGCTGCCTTTATGGGAGCATGCACACGCCGCCACCGACGACACCCGGATATTTAAATGAAAGACACTATTGTTACTTTGCTAGAAGGCGCAGTTGACGCCCTTAAGCACCAAGGCGTGCTGCCCGATGATTTAAAGCCGTCAATCAAGGTTGACCCCACTAAAGATAAAGCCCATGGCGACTACGCGACGAATTTAGCGTTAATGCTCGCTAAGCCTGCAGGCATGAAGCCCCGCGAGCTTGCCGACATCCTGGTAGCGGCCTTGCCTCCGAGCGAGGCGATTCAAAAAACCGAGATTGCAGGCCCTGGGTTTATTAACTTTTTTGCCGCCGCGGATGCGGCCGCGCAAATTGTAGCTCAAGTGCTAGACAGCGGTGACGCGTTTGGTCGCAGCCTGATTGGCAAAGGGGGCAAGGTTCAAGTGGAGTTTGTCTCGGCTAACCCCACAGGACCACTGCACGTCGGCCATGGCCGAGGCGCGGCGATCGGTGACAGCCTGTGCCGCCTGCTGGAAGCCACCGGTTATGATGTGACCCGCGAGTTTTATTACAACGACGCCGGTGCCCAGATCAAAAACCTTGCACTATCTGTTCAAGCTCGCGCCAAAGGCCTTGGCCCCGACGACCCCAGCTGGCCCGCAGACGGCTACCGTGGCGAGTACATTAGCGATGTAGCTAATGACTATCTGGCCAAGAAAACCGTCACAGCGGATGATCGCGAAGTAACCGCCAAAGGCGATGCCAACGACCTTGATGCCATTCAAGCCTTCGCCGTTGCCTGGCTCCGCCGCGAGCAGGACTTGGACCTCAAGGCATTTGGCGTTGAGTTTGATGTCTACTTCCTCGAATCATCGCTATACCAAGACGGCAAAGTAGACGCAACCGTCGAAAAACTGGTCGCCAACGGTCACACCTACGAAGACGAGGGCGCTATGTGGCTGCGCACCACCGACTTCGGCGACGATAAAGACCGGGTGATGCGCAAACGCGAAGGCGGCTACACCTACTTCCTGCCAGACGTGGCCTACCACCTGAATAAGTGGCAGCGCGGCTTTAAAACGGTCATTAATGAGCAAGGGGCTGATCACCACTCGACGGTTACCCGCGTTCGCGCTGGCCTGCAGGCACTGGAAGTCGGTATTCCTAAAGGCTGGCCCGACTACGTGCTACACCAAATGGTCATGGTGACCCGCTCCGGCGTTGAGGTAAAGCTCTCTAAACGTGCCGGTAGCTATGTCACCCTGCGCGACCTGATTGATGAAGTCGGCCGCGATGCTACCCGTTTCTTCCTGGCCGCACGTCGGGCGGATTCGCAGCTGACCTTCGACATCGACCTAGCGCGCTCACAGTCGAACGACAACCCGGTGTACTACGTGCAGTACGCCCACGCGCGGGTTTGCAGCATGCTGCGCAAAACCGAAGACGCGGGCCAGCCTTTTGATCATAGCCTGGCCCTGGCTAATCTTGCGTTACTCGACAGCGACCAGGAAAAGGCGGTGCTTAACCGCTTAGCACGTTATCCTGAAGTGGTTGAACATGCCGCTAAAAACCGCGAACCACAGCAAGTTGCCCAGTACCTATTAGATCTCGCAGGAGATTTCCACACCTGCTATAACGCCGTTAAAGTCATGGTTGACGATGATACGCTGCGCAACACGCGCTTAGCCCTAGGGTTGGCCACACGGCAAGTATTGCGCAATGGTCTCAACCTCATGGGGGTTAGCGCCCCAGAGGAGATGTAAGCGATGGCCAGTCCAAAAGACAAGCCCGCCCGCCGCGGTGCTACCACCCAACGTAAGTCCAAAAAGAGCGCAGGCGGCGGGTTCAAACTCCCCGGCTGGCTATGGGGGGTGGCTGGGTTGGCGGCAGGTTTTTTCCTGGCACAACATCAGCATGGTACCGCGCCCTGGCAAGCACCAGACAGCACGCCACAAGCCACGGTACTGCCCAAGCCTTCTGACGGTGAAGAGCGCAGCGCAGCGCGTCAAACCGAGCGTGCGCCAGAGCCCGCTATGCCCACCTTCGAGTTTTACACGCTGCTGCCTGACACGGAGATCATTGCGCCTGGGGTGTCACTACCGTCAACAGTGAACCGCCCTGAGGCTGCAAACCAGCAAGCCCAAAGCAGCGCACGTAACGACACGACGGAGGAAACGCCTACGCGCGACACTGCATCGAGCAGCACCAGTCAACGTGGTGACGCAATTGCCCAGGTCATTGCGGCAAATATGCGTCCCGAAGAGCAAATTGCTGCTGTTCAGCAGGCGCCTGCCAGCACTAGCACACCTAACCGCTATATGTTGCAAGCCGCGTCGTTTCGTGAATTAAGTGATGCCGAGCAGCTGCGCAGCCGCCTACGCAACTTAAGCCTGCTTGCCCAGGTGAGCGAAGTACAGGCCGGTGGGGATACTTGGCACCGGGTTCAAGTAGGCCCTTATGAAGATACCCGTGAACTTAACCGTGCCCAGGACTTAATGGCCACACAAGGCATTGAGCCACTGCTAATCCAACTGCAGAACTAGTTTAGCCACGCAGCGTGTCTCGCAAAAAATCAAATAAAATCATAATTTTAGACGACAATTTACCAACGTTAGATAATGTGTTGTCTAACGGCTTTATTTAGCGGGCGGTTGATTTTTTATCAGCCGCCCGCATTTTGTTGTGAATCGCTTTTTTTGCGGCCGCGTGACGTGGCCGATCAGTCATCGGGAGCGCGTGTCTCCCCCAAGGAGTTATCTCCATGACCACTATTGTATCCGTCCGCCGCGGTAATCAGGTTGCCCTTGCTGGCGACGGCCAAGTATCACTGGGTAATACCGTGATGAAAGGTAACGCCAGTAAAGTACGCCGCCTGTATCGTGGCAAAGTGCTAGCAGGCTTTGCCGGCGGCACTGCTGACGCTTTCACGCTGTTTGAACGTTTTGAAGCACAGCTGGAAAAATACCAAGGCCACCTCACTAAAGCAGCGGTTGAACTGGCTAAAGACTGGCGCACCGACCGCGCGCTGCGGCGCTTAGAGGCACTGCTGGCCGTGGCGGATCACAGCGCTTCGCTGATTATTACTGGTAACGGTGATGTGGTTGAGCCTGAACGCGGCATTATTGCGATTGGCTCGGGTGGGAATTTTGCCCAGGCAAGTGCCCGAGCGCTGCTGGAAAACACCGAACTGTCTGCTCGTGAAATCACCGAAAAATCGCTCGAAATCGCCGGTGACATCTGCGTATTTACCAATCATCACGTGACGCTCGAAGAGCTGAACATCAACGACCGTTGAGGCCTTTTTTATGACACAGATGACACCCCGCGAAATTGTCCACGCCCTGGATCAATACATTATTGGTCAGCAAGATGCTAAACGTGCCGTGGCTATTGCCCTGCGCAACCGCTGGCGGCGCATGCAGCTAGACGACGAGCTGCGTCCGGAAGTCACGCCAAAAAATATTCTAATGATTGGCCCAACCGGCGTGGGTAAAACTGAAATTGCCCGCCGCCTAGCCAAGCTAGCCAGAGCGCCTTTCATTAAGGTGGAAGCCACTAAGTTTACCGAAGTGGGCTATGTAGGCCGCGACGTTGAGTCGATTATTCGCGACTTGATGGAAGCCGCCATCAAAATGGTTCGCGAGCACGCCAAGGAAGAAGTCGGCCATCGCGCTGAAGACGCCGCAGAAGATCGCGTTCTGGATGCACTGCTGCCGCCACCCCGCGGCCAGGAAGACAAACCACGAGAAGATAGCGGTACGCGTCAAACCTTCCGCAAGAAACTGCGGGAAGGCCAGCTGGATGACAAAGAGATCGACATCGAAATCTCCTCCCAAGGCCAAGGCATCGACATCATGACGCCGCCGGGCATGGAAGAGATGACCAGCCAGCTACAAAGTCTGTTCTCCAATATGGGGCAACAAAAGCGTGAGCAACGCCGCGTGACTGTTAAAGAAGCGCTGGTACTGCTACGCGATGAAGAAGCCAGCAAGCTGGTCAATGAAGACGAGATCAAAGCACGCGCTGTCGAAGCGGTAGAGCAGCATGGCATCGTTTTCTTGGATGAGATCGACAAGGTTGCTAAGGGCAGTGGCCAGTCCAGCGGTGGTGAAGTCTCGCGCGAAGGCGTTCAGCGTGACCTGCTGCCACTGATCGAAGGCTCCACCGTCTCGACCAAATACGGCATGGTCAAAACAGACCATATTCTGTTTATCGCCTCTGGTGCTTTCCACTTGTCGCGCCCATCAGACCTTATTCCTGAGTTACAGGGGCGTTTGCCAATCCGTGTAGAGCTGGATGCCCTGACACCCGGCGACTTCCAACGTATTCTGACCGAGCCCTCGGCGTCACTCACCAAGCAGTATCAAGCGTTGTTGGCCACTGAAGGGCTGGATATTGAGTTTACCCCGGACGGCATTGAGCGCATTGCCGAAATTTCCTGGCAGGTGAACGAAGGCACCGAAAACATCGGTGCTCGCCGTCTACACACGGTGCTGGAACGGCTGCTCGAAGAAGCCTCGTTTAAAGGCGGCGATATGGATAGCCCGCTGGTCATCGATGCGGATTACGTGAATGCCCAACTGGGTGAGTTGGCAGTAGACGAAGACCTATCGCGCTATATTTTGTAACCGCGCTTACCGCACAAGGTGCGCGTGATCATCAGCGCTGTTTGAGCAAGTGCGCGACGGCCAAGCGAATAAAGCAAACGCCAGCTCGGCAAAAATGCCGAGCAAGCATGGGCAACAGGGACG